>JBOHCW010000196.1:0-6622 GCA_050725375.1 Actinocrinis sp.
TGTGCGGGGCGCTGAGCGTCGCGGGTGCGCCCGCCGGGATCAGGGTGCGGATCGGATAGGGGATCTCGATGCACTCGGTCCGGTAGCGACGGTGCAGGCGTTTGATGAACTCGTGCACGATCAGGTATTGAGCGGTCACCTCGTCGGCGCGCAGGACCACCGAGAAGTCGATGCTCGATTCGCCGAAGGTGTGGTATCGGATGAACGGCACGTGTGTCGGAACCGCGCCGTCCACCTCGCGCATCACCTCGGAGGCGACCTGGCAGGTGACCTGTTCGACGTGCCCAAGGTCGCTGTCGTAGGACACGCCGACCTGCACGAGTACGGACGTCTCGCGTTCGGGGCGGTGGTAGTTGGTCAGCACCGAGGCCGCCAGCACCGCGTTGGGCACGATCACCAGGTTGTTCGGCAGCTGACGCACGACCGTGTTGCGCCAGTTGGTGTCCACCACGTAGCCCTGTGCCCCGCCGTCGAGCTGGATGAAGTCTCCGGGCTGGACCTTGCGCGAGGCCAGGATGTGGATTCCGGCGAACAGATTGGTCAGCGTGTCCTGCAAGGCCAACGCCACCGCGAGTCCGCCGACGCCGAGCGCGGTCAGCAGCGGGGTGATCGACACCCCGAGGCTTTCGAGCACGATCAGGAATCCGACCGCGAACACGGCGGCGCGGGCGATGTGCACGAAGATGCTCGCCGAACCGGAGATCCCCGAACGTGCCAGCGCCCCGGAGCGCACCGCGAGGCCCGCCGCCTGCGCGGCTCCGAACGTCGCGGCCAGCAGCGCCGCGGCCAGTACGGCCCGGTCCGCGTCGGCGCGCCAACGCTCGGACAACGGTGCGCTGAGCACCGCTGCCCATACTCCGGCGAACACCGCCGTCCACGGAACCGCCGCTCGCAGCAGCGCCACGACCGTGTCGTCGCCCTTCCAGGCAGTGCGCTGCGCACGGACGGCAGCGCGCCGCAGTCCCACTCGTGCCAGCAACCCGGCCACCAGGCCCGCCGAGACTTCCACGCCCACGACGATCCACATGTGGGCGCCCACCGGCGCGCTCACCGCGTCGCTCCGGCCAGAGGTTCGGCCGCGGCTGTGCGAAGCCCACTCACTCTCTCCGTGCCCACGCCCACATCTCGCCTCCGTACCTGCACGAGGCCGATCGGATCGTCCCGCTGTCCTGGTTGCCGCCGGCGCCACCCTTCCACGTAACGTTGCAGTATGCAATGGTCTCTGGGGAAGCGCCCCGATCCACCTCCGGCCACCGCGTGATGAGCAGGAGCCTGAGAGGGTGAGAAGTGAACCTTCCGCTGTTTGGAGCGCAACGGCGTACGCGGGCCGGGCGGTCACAAGGATTGCATATGGCAATGTTCGCGGCGCTGTGTCAGCATGACCGGCATGGCGGACGCGAGGGTGCTCACGGCCGGGGACGGGGTGCGCGCGAGGCTCGGCGCGTCGGTGCCCGCCGATACGAGGCGGCGGTTGCAACTGGCGCTGGGCGCCCTGTGGTTGCTGGACGGTGTGCTGCAGTTGCAGCCGTACATGTTCACCAAGGACTTCGCGGTCATGACGCTGGCGCCGGTCGCCGAGGGCAACCCCGGTTGGATCTCCGGGCCGGTGCACTGGAGCGTGACGCTGGTCCAACAGCATCCCGTGGGTACGAATACGGCTTTCGCTCTGGTGCAGATCGCGCTCGGCGTCGGCATCGCCTGGCGTCCGGCGCTCAAGATCGCGCTGGCCGCGTCGATCGCGTGGGCTTGCGGGGTGTGGTGGATGGGCGAGGGGCTCGGCGCACTGCTGTCCGGCGATGCGAACCCGCTCACCGGCGCGCCGGGCGCCGCGATCATCTACGCCCTGCTCGCCATTGTCCTTTGGCCCAGTGCGCGCGAGGCGGCGTTTCCGGCGGCCGCCCGGATAAGCGCCCGTGGCGCCCGGGGCCTGTGGGTGGCGTTATGGGGACTGCTCGCGTTCCTCGCACTGCTGCCGGCCAACCGCGCCGCGGACGCGGTCGAACAGATCGTGACCGGCACGGATACCGGCGCTCCGGCATGGGTGATCTGGCTCGACGGGCGTGCCGGCGCCGTGACCGCGGACCGGGGCCTGGAGTGGTCGCTGGCACTCGCGATCTTGCTTGTGTTGATCGCCCTGTCCGTGCTGTCGCCCTGGCGACGCCTCCTTCGCGCCGGTCTGGTCGGCGCCTGCGCCGTGGCCGGTGTGATCTGGGTGTTCGGTGAAGGATTCGGTATGCCGTTCCAGGGCATGGCCACCGACCCGAACACCGGGCCGCTGCTCGCGCTCCTGGCGGCCGCCTACTGGCCGGCCCGGACGCGGTCCGGCGACCCGGCGGCCCAGGCGGGTGCGCGGTGAACGCCCCGGCCTGGTTGCCGGCGGTCCTGGCGGCGCTGGTGATGGCTGCCGCCGCTTTCTTCCTTTGGCGTCTGGCCATGGCGGCGGCCTTCGAGCGCCTCGCCGGCGCAGACGCCGACGCGTTCTACGCCGCGGTCGCGGTAGCGCTGGCCGGGATGCTCGTGCGCTGGGCACGGCTGCTGCCGGCCGGTGCGTGGGCTGTGTTGTTCGCGCTCGCAGCGCTCTGGTTCGCCGCGCGCGGCGCACGGGCACACCGCGGCGGTGAGCATGGCGCGCGCGACCGGTCCGCCTTCCGCGCGTTCATCGCGCTCGTGCTGGTCTACATGCCGCTGGCCGGGGTGGCTCCGTCCACACTGTCCGGCTCGACCGCCGGACTGTTTACCATGGCGGGCATGCCCGGGATGATCGTCGACACGACGGAGCGGTACCCGACTCTCGGGCTGCTGCTGGTCGCGGTCGTCGTCGGCGCGGCGGTGGTGCTGATCGACCGCGCCTCGGCCGGCGCGCGGCCCGCACCGGACCAGGACACTGCTGTAGACGCGACAGAGCAACTCGCTGCGGCGCCCACGCCGACCCCGCGTCTGGCGGCGGCGTGCCGAGCGCTGCTGCTGTTCGCGATCGCCTACGCGATCCTATCCAAGCTCGTCTAAGGCGACCGGGGCGCCTCGTTCGCGATCACCAGCGTCGCGTCCTTGGTGGAATCGCAGACACCGCAGGGTGTGTCGACGTTCGCGTCGTACGTCCATTTGATCGCCAGGCGCGGGACGGCGGAGACCTCGATGTCGAACGGCGCGGGCTTGAACAGGCGCGCGGTGTACCGGCCGAGAACGCCGGCGGGGCCGCTCAATCTGCGGGCGAAGAATGCCCGAGAAGTCCGATCAGCGCGACGAGATCCCGTCGATCGTCGCGATCGAGGCCGCGGCGATGGTCACCTTATGACTGCTCGTCACAGGTAGTCCCTCCCCTGTCGCAAATGTGCTGGGCTTCTGGCGGCCTTCTGCCGCCGGATGGCTTTCACCGCTGGCCGGCTTCGCCGTGATCGCCGCGACGTACGGGGCATTCGGGCCGCTGCTCGGCGTGTTGGTCAAAGGCGACCTGGAAGGCTTCTTCCTGATCATCATGGGCGGAGTGCTGGACACTTTCCTGCAGAACCCGCTGGGCAACCCCGTGGCGAACAAGCCGCTGCTGCGGGCATTCCCGTCCTTCGGCCCAGTGCAGTTCGCCGCCGGCGGGGCGTTCGGGCGTACCGCGCTGTGGGGTACCTTGCGCTCGGGCTGGGCTGGACGGCCGGGTTCACGCTGTGCGCACTCACGGTCTTCCGTATCAAGACCCGCACACGCCGCCACCCGGTAGGCGACGCCGCGGCCGGCTAGCGGTGGGCGGTAAGCTCTCAGCCAGGTGTGCCGGGAAGCCTGGTCGGCAGTGGGAACGCCCATGCCTTGCCGACCAGGAGGACGCTTGCCGCACACACTGTCCATCGCCGCCTACGCGGCGTCGCGCCGATGAGCGACACGGCACACTTCGGTCTGCTGGTCGCGCTGGTGGCGGGCGTGGTGATGCTCGCGGTGCTCTCCAACCGGGCCAGTACCCGACTTCGAGTGCCGGCTCCGGCATTCTTCCTGCTCGGTGCCGCACTGGCCTCCGACCTGCAGCCCGGTCTGGGCCATCTGCCGATCCTCACGGTGCAGCGGGTGGTCACGGTCGCGCTCGCGGTGATCCTTTTCGACGGCGGGATGCACATCGGGCGCGCCCGGCTGCGGCAGGCCGCCGGGCCCGTGTTGTGGATCGGGGTCGCCGGGACGCTGGTGACGGCCGCGGCGCTGGCGCTGCTCGCACACGGATTGTTCGGCCTGTCGTGGACCGGGGCGGCGCTACTGGGCACGGCGCTGGCGCCGACCGACCCGGCGGTGGTGTTCTCGGTGCTCGGGCGCCGTCAGATCGCCGGGCGCGCCGGAACTCTGCTGGAGGGGGAGTCCGGAGCCAACGACCCGGTGGGCATCGCGCTGATGGCCGCGCTGCTGTCGGCGACCGCAGGGCACCACGGCGGCGCCGGGCTGGGCGACGCACTGGGGGTGTTCGCCGAGCAGATGTTCATCGGCTTGGGCGTCGGAGCGGTCGGCGGGTTCGCGCTGCTGGAGTTCACCCGCCGGGTGCCGTTGCCGACCGAGGGGCTTTACCCGTTGCGGGTTCTGGCCGGCGCGCTGGGCGTGTACGGGGTGGCGGCCGTGGCCGAGGGTTCCGGCTTCCTGGCGGTGTTCGTCGCAGGGATCGTGCTGTGCGACGCACGCGCTCCGTACGCGCGGGAGGTCAAGCGCTTCCACGGCGCGGTGGCGGGTTTGGCGGAGATCACCGCGTTCACGGTGCTCGGTTTGACCGTCTCGCTGCGCTCCCTGCCGCGCGGCGACGCGCTGGGCATCGGCCTGGCCCTGGCGGTGCTGCTGGCGTTTCTGGTGCGCCCGCTACTGGTGGGCCTGCTACTGATCCCGGTGCGCCTGGCCGGTCGGGAACGGGTGATCGTGTTGTGGGCGGGTCTGAAGGGCGCGGTGCCGATCTTGCTGGGCACCTACATCCTGACCGCGGCCGTACCGGACGCGGCGCGCCTGTACGACATCGTGTTCGTGGTCGTGGCCTTCTCCGTGCTCGTGCAGGGCGGGCTGCTGCCCGCTCTGGCGCAGCGGCTGCGCGTGCCGGTGCGTATTGTCGAACCGGAACCCTGGAGCTTGGGTGTGCGGCTGCGGCACGAGCCGCAGAACCTTCGCCGAGTGCTGATTGTCTCCGGCGCAGCCGCCGACCGGGCACGTATCGACGAACTCGCGCTGGACCAAGGGGTATGGATCAGCATCGTGCTGCGCGACGGGCGGCTGCTCGACCTGGGCGGCGATACCGTACTGCGCGCCGGCGACGAGGTGCTGCTGTTGGCCGACCCGCAGCAGGCCGCGGATCCGGCCGACGTGTTCACCCGCCCCGCAGGTCAGCGCTCGGCCGCGACCTCGTGACGGCGCGTTAGCCGGAGAGCGGTGCCGACTCATATTGCATTGTGCAATGATGACGGCGTGCCCACGAATGCTGCACACGAACGGCATGCCGACCGGACGCACGCGGCGGCTCGGGGTGGTGGGGCGCCATGAGCGGACAGGAGGCCGCCCCGCCTCCGGGGCCGGATGAGGATGCGCCGGCGGCCGAGGAGATCGACGCCCAGCAGTTGCTGCAAGCAGCGAATCGCGCGATCGAGGCGGCGCGGCGGGAAGCGGCGCGGTTGTTCGGCTCGCCGTCGCCGGCGGAGCCCGGGGCGGGCAAAGAGGCGCAGAGCGAGAAGCCCGGGCGTGAGGACTGAGCCGACGCAGCGTCACGGTCGGGCCGGGCCGGTCTGGTGCGCAAGGCGGGCGAGGTGTTGGTTGTAGGCGGCCAGGTCGGCGTCGTGGTCGCGGTCGGCGGCGCGGTCGTGCCGGCGGGCCGCGCGGGTCTCGGATCTGCGCCACTGCGCGGCCAGGACCAGCAGGACCAGGACGGTGGGGATTTCGCCGAAGGCCCAGGCGATGGCGCCGGCGGTGTGCTGGTCGGCCAGGGCGCTGGTCGGCCAGCCGGAGGGCAGGGCTTGGGCGAAGTACGAAGCCACCAGGGTCGGGGACATCATGATCGCGATGCCGAAGAAGGCGTGGAAGGGCATGGCGGCGAACAGTTCGAGGATGCCGAGGACCGGTTGGGGGCGGCGCGGCGCGGGATCGAGGCCGAGCAGGGGGTAGAAGAACAGCAGCCCGACGATCAGGAAGTGGGCGGGCATCAGGTCGTGCCCCCACCAGGTGCGCATCAACAGGTCGAACAGCGGGGTGAAGTAGAGCCCGTAGAGGCTGGCGATGAACAGCGGAAGGGTGAACGGCGCCGAGGTCGCCACGCGGGCGGGGCGTGAGTGCAGCGCGGTCACCAGGAGTTCGCGCACCCCGCGCCGTCCGCGTGGCGCGGGGTGCAGGGCCCGTAGCGCGAGGGTGACCGGGGCGCCGAGCAGCAGCAGCACCGGCGCCACCAGGGACAGGGCCATGTGCTGGGCCATGTGCACGCTCAGCAGCCGCATGCCGTAGCCGCCGATCCCGGTGGCGGTCACCTGCAGGACGCAGGCCAGCCCGGCGGCGAACGCTACGGCGCGCCCGATCGGCCACCGGTCCCCGCGCCGGCGCAACCGGCGCATCCCCGCCGCGTAGATTAGGACGGCCAGCAGGCATCCGACCGGGAACACCGGGATCGGCTGCGGGTGCCAGGCCAGCAGCCCCG
>JBOHCW010000197.1:0-15392 GCA_050725375.1 Actinocrinis sp.
GCCCGGGGAGATCCGGGCCGAGCGCCGTCTTCGTAGCGTGTTACCTCACGTGCCGCCTGATACGCGGTGGCCTACGCGTTGGCGTCGGTCTTGGCGTACAGGCCGTCGACGTCCTTGGCGTGCTCGACCATGAGCACGTGTCGCTTGATGCCCATCTTCGGCGAGAGTTGGCCGCCCTCGACCGTCCACTCGACCGGCAGCACCGCGAACTTGCGGATCGACTCGGCCTTGGAGACCGCCTGGTTCGCCTGCGCGACCGCCGCGTCGATCTCGGCGAGCACCTGATCGTCCGAGGCCAGCATGGCCAGCGGGGTGTCCTTGTCCCGGCCGTGCAGTTCCAGCCAGCCGGGCAGCGCCTCCGGGTCGAGGGTGACCAGGGCGGCGATGAACGGCTGCTGGTCGCCGACCACCATGGTCTGGTTGATCAGCGGGTGCGCGTTGAGCCGGTCCTCCAGCACCGCCGGGGCCACGTTCTTGCCGCCGGCGGTCACCAGGATCTCCTTCTTGCGCCCGGTGATCGACAGGTAGCCGTCCTCGTCGAGCCGCCCTAGGTCGCCGGTCTTGAAGAAGCCGTCCTCGTCGAACACCTCGGCGGTGGCCGCTTCGTTGTTCCAGTAGCCCTGGAACACCTGCCGGGCCTTGATCAGGATCTCGCCGTCGTCGGCGATCCGGATCGTGGTGCCCGGCAGCGGCGGGCCGACCGTGCCGGCCTTCGCGTTCGGATACGGGTTGACGGCCACGGCCGGCGCCGTCTCGGTCAGGCCGTAGCCCTCGCAGACGAACAGGCCCACGCCGCGGAAGAAGTGGGTCAGGCGCTCGCCGAGCGGCGCGCCGCCGGAGATCGCGGCCTTCGTGCGGCCGCCGAGCGCGGCGCGCAGCTTGCCGTAGACCAGCCGGTCGAACAGCTTGTGCTTCAGGTTCAGCCCCACCGGCACCCGGCCGGCCTCGTGCGCCCGTGACCAGGCGATCGCGGTGTCGGCCGCCGCGTCGAAGATCTTGCCCTTGCCCTCGGAGTGCGCCTTGAGGCTGGCCGAGTTGTAGACCTTCTCGAACACCCGCGGCACGGACAGGATGAAGGTCGGCTGGAAGGAGCCCAGCTCCGGCACCACGTTCTTCGCGTCCGAGCAGTGCCCGAGCTTGGCCCGCGCGAAGATCGAGCCGAGGTGGATGATCCGGGCGAAAACGTGCGCCATCGGCAGGAACAGCAGCGTCGAGGCCTGCTGCTCGCCCTCGCCGCGGAAGACGGTCTCCAGGAAGCCGACCGCGTTGCAGGCCTCGAACAGCATGTTGCCGTGCGTCAGCACGCAGCCCTTCGGGCGGCCGGTGGTGCCGGAGGTGTAGATGATCGTGGCGACCGACTCGGGGCCGAGCGTGCCGCGCCGTTCGGCGAGCACCGAGGCGGGCACCTCGGCGCCGGCCGCGGCGAGCACGCCGAGCGCGCCGGCCGGGGCGTCGGCGGACGGGTCGATCTGCCAGACGTGCTTGAGGCCCTCGGCCTGGTCGCGCACCGACTCGACCGTCGCGGTGTTCGCGACGCTCTCGGTGAACGCGGCCACCGCGCCGGAGTCGGACAGGATCCAGGCCACCTGCTCGGCCGAGGAGGTCTCGTAGACCGGCACCGGGATGGCGCCGGCCTCGAAGATCGCGAAGTCGAGCAGCGACCACTCGTAACGGGTGCGGGACATGACGGCGACGCGGTCGCCGGCGTCGACGCCGAGCGCCACCAGCCCGCGCGCGGCCTCGGAGACCTCGTCGAGGAACTGACGGGAGGTCACATCGCGCCACTGGCCGTCGACCTTGCGGCCGATGACGGCCGCGTCCGGCGCCTCCTCGGCGTTCCGGTGCACGATGTCGGTGAGGTTGGCCCCTTCGGGCACCTGGTACAACGGTTCGACGGTGAACTCGCGCACGCGCGGCTCCTCAAACTGCGGGGGTCTGTTGGGTGGCGCCGGGTGTGGGCCGGGCCCGGCACCGGGCTGCGCGCCGTTTCACGGGACGGTCTCCACGGCTCCTGGTCAGACGTTACATCTCATTACCGGCGAGTAGCCAGTGTTTCAAGCCAACCGCAGCCGGTTCGCCGTTCCCTCCTTAGCGCCTCTTTGGCGCGGTACCCTGAACCGAACGGAGCCGGGGGCACCGCCGGCCGGGGCAGAAAGGCAGGGCGATGGCGGACCGGACCAGAGCCTCGATCCAGATCGGCGCGCCCGCGGCCGAGGTCATGGCGGTGATCGCCGACCTGCCGGCCTACCCGGAGTGGACCGGCGAGGTGAAGCGGGCCGAGGTGCTGGAGCAGGATCCGGACACGGGGCGGGCGGCCCGGGTGCGGCTGTCCATCGACTCGGGCGCGCTGCGTGACCGACAGGTGCTCTCCTATACGTTCGACGGGGACCGCGCCGTGCACTGGAGCCTGGTCGAGGGCGACATGCTGCGCTCGCTCGAAGGCTCGTACGTGCTGACCCCGGCCGACGGCGGCTCGGCGACCACGGTCGAGTACGCCCTCGCCGTGGACGCGAAGATCCCGCTGTTCGGCATGATGAAGGCGAAGATCGAGAAGGTCATCATCGACCGCGCGCTGGCCGGGCTGAAAAAGCGCGTCGAAGCCACCGCACGCTGACCCGCGGCCCCCCGAGCGCAGAAGACCGGATCGCAGACACCCATGGAGACCACACCCGCGCACGCGGCGAACGGCGCCGCGCCCACCGACCCGCCCGGCCGCGCCACCCGCCTGGTGTTCTGCACCGGCAAGGGCGGCAGCGGGGTGACCACGGTGGCCGCCGCGACCGCCGCGCACGGGGCGCAGCGCGGTCTGCGCACCCTGATCCTCTCGCTCGGCGCGCTCGGCCCGGACAACGACGCCGACGACCTGCCGGCCATCCTGGACCACCAGGTCGGCATCGTGCCCACCCAGATCGACGACCTGCTGTACGCGCAGCGCTTCGCCGCCCAGCCCGCCTTCGAGGAGTGGTACGGCAAGGCGGCCGCCCGGTTCCGCACCGCGCTGGAAACTTTCGGCGTGAGCGTGCCCGACGCGGCGGAGCTGACGGCGCCGCCCGGCGTCGGCGACCCGCTCGCGCTGCACGAGATCACCGCGGCCGTCACCGGCGGCGCCTGGGACCTGGTGGTGGTGGACGGCCCGCCGCTGGGCCCGGCGCTGCGGCTGCTGTCGCTGCCGTCGAACGCGCAGACCTGGCTGGGCCGGGCCCGCCCGGTCGAGGGCCAGGCCGCCCGGGCGCTGCGCCCGATGCTGGCCACGCTCGCCGGGCTGCCGCTGCCGCAGGCCGGGCTGGTCGAACTGGCCGGGGACGGCGCCCGGCGCGCCGCCGCCGCGCACCGCGCCCTGGCCGACCCGCTCTCCTCGGTGCGGCTGATCGCGACGCCGGACACCGTGGCGATCTCCCGGCTGCGCGCCGCCCGCACCGCGCTGGCGCTCTACGGCCTGCGGCTGGACGGGCTGGTGATCAACCGTCAGATCATCGAGGCGCCGCGCGACAGCTGGTCGCGCGGCTGGGCCGCGGCGCAGCGGATCGCCACCGAGTCGCTGATCGAGACCTTCGCCGGCGTGCCGGTGCACGAGGTGCCCTACCGCCCGTGCGAACCGCTCGGCCTGGAGGAACTGGCCGTGGTCGCCGCCGCCGCGTACGGCGCCGGGGACGGCCTCGGCCCGGCCGCCGCGCCGCCCGAGCCGGCGCTGACCGAATCCGAGGGCGGATACACCCTCGTGGTGCCGCTGCCCGCCGCCGACCGGCGCGGGCTCGGCCTGGTGCGGCGCGGCGACGACCTGATCCTGACCGCGGGCGCGCACCGCCGGACCCTGCCGCTCGAACCGGTGCTGCGCCGCTGCCGGGTGGCCGGCGCCGTGCTGCGCGACCAGGCGCTCAACATCCGCTTCGTGCCCGACCCCGACCTGTGGCCGGCCCGGGACGCGCCGGGGGCCGCACAGCCGCCCGCCGCGCCGCCGCACGATCCGTCCACCGCAGGAGGCCAGCCGTGACCGAGCAGCCCGAAGACCGCGAGCCCGCCGCGTCGAACGACGCGACACCCGCGGCGCCGTCGCCGGACCCGGCGTCGCCGAGCCCGTCCCCGAACCCCTCTTCGAACCCGGAGCCGTCC
Organism: Actinocrinis sp.; assembly: GCA_050725375.1. Taxonomy (GTDB): domain Bacteria; phylum Actinomycetota; class Actinomycetes; order Streptomycetales; family Catenulisporaceae; genus Actinocrinis. The sequence goes on from JBOHCW010000197.1 coordinate 4,111, forward strand.
GGCGCCGGGCCGGACGAGTCCGCCGCCGAACACCTCGGCGCGGACGACGGCGACGAGATCCCGGTGGTGGAGATCGCGCCCGTCAGCCGCCCGCCGGCCACCACGGCCCGGGGGTCGGACTGGACGCGGACTGAACCGGTACGGGATGATCCGGGGACGCTCGGCGAGGAAGCGCGCAGACTGTGGGACTCCGTCCGTGAACAGTTCGTCGACCCTCTCGTGCGTAACTACCCGGAGGCGGCCGGGCATCTCACCACGGCGGGCACGGAGTTCGCGGCGGCGCTGCGCGCGCTGGTACGCGGCGCCGAGCAGCGGTGGACCAACGGCGGCGAGCAGCGCCCGGATGACGGCCGCGACCGTCCGCGGGACAGGTAGCCGGGCCGGCTCGACCAGCCGGGCCGGGCGAAAGGGCGGAGTGAGGGGACCATGGGACTGACGATCGGCGTCGACATCGGCGGCACGAAGATCCTGGCCGGCGTGGTGGACGAGAACGGCGCCATCCTCGACCAGGTCAAGATCCCCACGCCGCGGGATTCGGCGCAGACCGCCGCGGCCATCGCGCGCGCCGCCCAGACCGTGCGCAAGGACTACCCCGTCGAGGCCGTGGGCCTCGGCGCCGCCGGCTTCATCAGCGCCGACCGCGCCACCATCCTGGTCGCCCCGAACATGTCCTGGCACGACGAGCCGCTCAAGGCGAACATCGAGGCCCTGATCGACCTGCCGGTCGTGGTGGAGAACGACGCGAACGCGGCGGCCTGGGGCGAGGCCCGGTTCGGCGCGGGCGCGGGCCGGCCGAACGTGGTGCTGTACACGGTCGGCACCGGCGTCGGCGGCGGCATCGTGCTCAACGGGGACCTGTTTCGCGGCCACTTCGGCATCGGCGCCGAGTTCGGCCACTACCGGGTGTTCCCGGACGGGCGCCCGTGCGGCTGCGGACAGCGCGGCTGCCTTGAGCAGTACGCGTCCGGCAGTGCCCTGACCCGTTTCGTGAAGGCGCGCGCGCAGCAGGAACCGGAGCGCGCCCAGATCGTGCTCTCCCTCGGCGACGGCACCGCCGAGGGCATCGTCGGCGCGCACATCACCGAGGCCGCGCGCAAGGGCGACCCGGTGGCGCTGGAGGGCTTCGCCGAGATCGGGCACTGGCTCGGCCAGTCGATGGCGGACCTCGCCTCGATCCTCGACCCCGAGTGCTTCGTCGTGGCCGGCGGGGTGTCCGACGCGGGCGAGATACTGAACGCCCCCGCCCGGGCGTCGTACCACGCGGCCCTGGCCGGCACCGGCGACCGTCCGCTGGCCGAGGTGGTCACCGCGACGCTCGGCCCGGACGCCGGCCTGATCGGCGCGGCCGACCTGGCCCGGCACCGCTGAGCCCGACACCGCTGAGCCGAGTGAGGCCGCCGAGCGAGGCCGGGCCGTAGCGGCGCCGGATCGTAGGCGAGCGCGTGCTCTTAGACGACGGCCCCGTAACTGGGGTCGTCCGGGTCGTCGTCGTTGTCGTCGGGGCGGTCCTTCAGCTTGCTGACGAGGTATCCGAACCCGACGACGCCGGCCAGTACGCACATCAGCGCCGCCCACTGGGGCGTGCTCCACTGCAGGATCGTGGCGAGGGCGAGATAGCCGGGGCCGCCGAGTCCGGCGAGCCACGCGGCCTTGGTGGACATGCCCATCTCCGGCAGCGGCGGGGGATTGGGCGGGACGAAACCGTCCTGCTCCCGCGGCTCGGCGGGCGTGTCCCAGTCGCGCGGACCGGCCGCGGTCCAGGTGACCGCCGGGGGCGCCGACGCGGGCACGTCAGGGCGCGAAGCCGGGCGTACGACGCGCGAGGGCGCCGCGGGGATCGCGTTGACCCCGGGACCGCCGCCCGCCCCGGCATCGGCGGGCCCGCCCTGGTTCGGCGCCTTGGCCTCGGTGGCGTTGCCGCCGGAGTCGCCCGGCAGGTTCTCGGCGTCGGGCCACAGGTCCGGGCGGTCGGCGGTGCTGGCGTGGAAGGAGGCGACCAGTTCGGTCCACACCGCGTCGTCCACGGCGCCCGGCCGCTCGCCCTCGCTCGGGCGATCCATGTCGCCTGTGGTCATCGCGCGACTCCCGCCGCAAGCGTCCGGCTGGTGATCCTGCGATCAGCCATCCTCGCTCCTTTGCCTCGCCGCACGTCCGCCTCCTGGCATAGTCCCACGACGCCCGCATTCGCGTACAGCCAACCGCGCACTCCGACCCTTTGAGCCTTGTGCCACGCCATAAGCGCGCCGGCGCCGGTACACTCCGTCTCCCGACACTCCGTCTCCCGCGGCCGCGGTTTTCGCGGAACCGCCCATACCGGCCCGGCACCGAGAGGCACAGCGATCCCGTGTCCAGTAACGCGTTCAGCGGCGGCCTGTTCTACGGCCTGCTCAAGACGACGGTGGTCGGACCCGCGCTGCGGGTCGCCTTCCGGCCGCAGAGCGAGGGCGTGGACCGGTTCCCGGCCGACGGCCCGGTGCTGCTGGTGGCCAACCACCAGTCGTTCTCCGACTCGCTGTTCATGCCGATCGCCGCGCCGCGTCCGGTGAAGTTCCTCGCCAAGGCCGAGTACTTCACCGGACGCGGCGTCAAGGGCCGACTGTCCGCCGGTTTCTTCCGCGGGGTCGGCTCGATCCCGATCGACCGCAGCGGGGCGAGCGCGGCCGACCCGGCGCTGTCCACCGCGCTGCGGCTGCTCGACGAGGGCGAAGTCGTCGGCATGTACCCCGAGGGCACCCGCTCGCCGGACGGCCGGCTGTACAAGGGACGCACCGGAGTGGCCCGCATCGCGCTCGCCGCGCGCTGCCCGGTCGTGCCGTGCGCCATCTCCGGCACCGACCGGGTGCAGCCGACCGGCCGCCGCGTGCCGGTGCCCACGCTCCATCCCAGCGGGCGCATCAGGGTCGTGTTCGGCGAACCGCTCGACTTCTCCCGCTACACCGGCCCCGACGGCGCGGCGTGGAACCGGCTGGCGGGCACGGAGGCCGAGCGCGCGGTGCTGCGCGCGGTCACCGACGAGATCATGTACACCCTGCTGCGGATGACCGGCAACGAGTACGTCGATGTCTACGCCTCCACAGTCAAGAAGAGCGATGCCAAGAAGGCCGACGGTACGAAGAGCTGACAAGCGTACGCGCCGCTGCCTGACGACCGGTCAGGCGGCGGCGGCCGCCTTCAGCGCCGCGTCAAGCGCGATGTGGTGCCCGGTCACCTGAACCTTGGTCTGCAGGTAGCGCAGGTTGGTCGGGGTCACGAACACACCGGTCGGCACGTTGCCGCGCACCTTGATCCCGTGCCGGATCAGTTGCGCCGCCTTGTCCGGGTTGTTCGACAGCAGCCGGATTTCCGGCGCGCCGAGCGTGTGCAGGATCTGGGCCGCGGCCGTGTAGTCGCGTGCGTCCGAGGGCAGCCCCAGCGCCTCGTTCGCCTCGTAGGTGTTCAAGCCCTGGTCCTGCAGCGCGTACGCGTCCAGCTTGTTGTACAGGCCGATCCCGCGGCCCTCCTGGCGCAGGTAGACCAGGAAGCCGCCGGACTTGGTGATCTTCTCCGCCGCGTCCCGCAACTGCGGGCCGCAGTCGCAACGCGCCGAGCCGAACACGTCGCCGGTCAGGCATTCCGAGTGCAGGCGCACCAAAGGCACCTTGGCCGCCGCGTAGTCGCCGAGGCCGAGGGCGATGTGCTCCTCGCCGTCGACCAGCCCGTGGAAGGTGAAGACCTGCGCCGTGGTCCGGTAGCCGTCGCCGAACTGCAACGGGATTCGCACACTGGTGCGCACCGTGGCGGTCGACGGCTCCCCCGGTCCCGCCTCCGGCGTGGACTGCTCGCTCATCCGCTGCTCCCGTGCCGTTAGTGCCGCTCTAGCTCTTGTGGCTCTCGTTCTTCGCGATACGGAGATGAAGAACGGACGAGCCGCGCGGGCAATTCCCGCCACCGCTTCCGTCCGGCGTTGTTCACACGCCCGTCACCCGTCCGCGATACGAACCGGGGTAAACCGACTGACGGGTAACCGGTAGGTTAGGACCGAGGTCGAATGCCGCGCGATCGCCCGCTCACGGGCGACTGCCGCGGCGGGCAACGGCGCCCGGCACCCGACGCGAACCCCGGCGCACGGCCGCGAGTGTTCGCCCGGTCCCGGCGGCGCCCGCGGACCAGGGCGACTCTAGGCTAAAGCGGACGGAAAGCGGCGGCTCGTACCCTCACCCCGAGTTTCCACAGTTGACGAGCCGGTGCGGCGGCTCCCACCTCCCCACACAGCGGCTTGAAGGGATCACAATGCGCGTCGGAGTCCTGACCGGCGGGGGCGACTGCCCCGGTCTGAACGCCGTCATCCGGGCTGTCGTCCGCAAGGGCGTCCAGCAGTACGGCTACGAGTTCGTCGGGTTCCGCGACGGCTGGCGCGGCCCGCTCGAAGGCCTGACCCGGCAGCTCGACGTCAAGGCGGTGCGCGGGATCCTGCCGCGCGGCGGCACCATCCTCGGCTCCTCGCGCACCAATCCGATCAAGGTCGAGGGCGGCGTCGAGCGGATCAAGCAGAACCTGGCCGAGCTCGGCGTGGACGCGCTGGTCGCGATCGGCGGCGAGGACACCCTCGGCGTGGCGACCAAGCTGAACGAGGAGGGCGTGCACGTCGTCGGTGTGCCCAAGACCATCGACAACGACCTGAACGCCACCGACTACACCTTCGGCTTCGACACCGCGGTGACCATCGCCACCGAGGCGATCGACCGGCTGCACACCACCGCCGAGTCGCACCACCGGGTGCTGATCGTCGAGGTCATGGGCCGGCACGCCGGCTGGATCGCGATGCACTCGGGCCTGGCCGGCGGCGCGAACGTGATCCTCATCCCGGAGCAGCGCTTCGACATCGACCAGGTGTGCGCCTGGATCGAGTCGCGGTTCAAGAGCGAGTACGCGCCGATCGTGGTGGTCTCCGAGGGCGCCACCCCGCAGGACGGCGGCGAGGCGCTGGTCTCGCAGGAGCTGGACGCGTTCGGCCACGTGCGCCTGGGCGGCATCGGCGAGGCGCTGGCCAAGGAGATCGAGAAGCGCACCGGCAAGGAGGCGCGCACCACGGTGCTCGGGCACGTGCAGCGCGGCGGCACCCCGACCCCGCGCGACCGCTGGCTGGCCACCCGCTTCGGCCTGCACGCGATCGACGCGGTGCACGACGGCGCCTGGGGCAAGATGGTCGCGCTGCAGGGCACCGAGATCATCCGGGTGCCGCTGTCGGCCGCCACGACCGAGCTCAAGACCGTGCCGGAGTCGCTCTACGAAGAGGCCAAGGTCATGTTCGGCTAGGGTCGGTCGGCTCCCGTTCCGGAGCTCGATCGCCGTGGTTGATATATCTGAATTGTGCCTTTAGGCGCACCGTACGCACGTCGGCCACGGCCGGCTCGGATGTCGAACGTGTCCTTACGGACACGGACGCCGAGTCGGCCGTCGTCATACGCGGGGGCTGCGATACGTTAAGAGCGCTCTGTACGGAGCTTCCCGCTCGACGCAGCCGACCCGGAAGCCGTGTATGCCGCCTCGTCCCGCGACACCGCAGACCGCCCGCGCGATCAACGACCGCGCGGCCCTCGCGCTGTTCGCGGCGCGCGGCGCACTGACCGCGGCGCAGCTGCAGCAGGCCACCGGACTGGCCCGGCCGACCGTGACCGAGCTGCTGGGGCGGCTCGGCGGCGCCGGACTGGTCGAGCAGATCGGCGAGGTCGGCGCGGACCGGCGCGGCCCCAACGCGCGGCTCTACGCGCTCGACGGCGGCCGCGCGTGCGTCGCAGGGTTCGATGTGCGCACGGACATCGTCCGGCTGACCGTCACCGATCTGGCCGGCCACACGCTGGCCGAGCGCGTCACGCCGATCGCGCCGGGCACCCCGACGCCCGCCGCGCTCGACACGATCACCTCGGTGCTCGACGACGCGGTGCGCGGCCCGGCCGCCGCCGGCCCGCTGTACTGCGTGAGCCTCGGCATGCCCGGCCTGGTCAACCCGGTCACCGGCCGGGTGCGGCCGGTCGCCGCCGAGGCGAACTGGCACGCGGAGCTGGCCCAGGCGCTGCGCGAGCGCACCGGACTGCACGGCGCGGCGGTGAGCCTGGACAACGAGGTGAACCTGGCCGGGATCGCCGAGCACCGGGTGATCGGGCCGCAGGGCGTCGACTCGTTCGGCCTGCTGTGGCTCGGCGCCTTCGGCGTCGGCGCGAGCCTGATCCTGGACGGCGCGCTGCGCCGCGGCGCGTCAGGCGGCGCCGGCGAGCTCGGCTTCCTCGCGGTGCCCGGCGCCGGTCCGCAGGTGAGCCCGTTCGAGTGCACGGGCGGACTGTTCGACCTGGTCGGCCTGACCGCCGTGGCGCAGCTCGCCGAGAAGCACGGCGTGGCGCCGATGGACGTGACGCACGAGGGCTTCCGCACCGAGCTGGCCTCGCGCATCGCGCTCGGCGCGGCCGCGTTCGCGCTCGTCGTCGACCCCGGATACGTGATCCTCAGCGGCGAGGTGGGACGGCTCGGCGGCGCCGCGCTGGCCGAGGCGGTCGAGGAGCGGCTGGCCGCGGTGTGCCCGGTGCCGACGCGGGTGCGGTCGACGGCGGTGCCCGGCAACCCGATCCTCACAGGTGCCGTGGCGACCGCCCTCGACCAGGCCCGCGCCGCGCTCTGGCCGTAGCGGACCGTTCGGCCCGCGCGGGATGCTGCCGGCGTCGGCGGTCGGTTTCGGCGCGCCGCCGGCCTGGAACGGGACTCCCGGCCCGATGGGGACGGTCAGCCCGGTGCAGCGAGCGAGGACAGCCGGTGTGACCGCGCCGGCCGACTCACCGATGCGCGGGCGCCTGCCGGCTTGCTTCAGTCGACGGCGCCGGTCAGCAGCCTGCCGACTTCCCGGCGCAGGATGCCGAAGCCGTCCGTGCTGATCACCGACTCGGCGTGGAACTGCACGCCGGCGAAGCGCGGCCCGCGGATCGCGGCGATCTCGCGGCTGCCGGGCAGCGTGGCGATCCGCACGCCGGGCGGCGCGACCTCGGGCGCCAGCGCCGAGAACGAGTTGTAGAACCCGACCGGCTCGGGCCGGCCGAACAGGTCGATCTCGATCTGCGTGCCCTGATTCGGCTCGGGCCGCCGGACCAGCTCGAAGCCCAGCGCGGCGCAGAGGAACTGGTGGCCGAGGCACACCGCCAGCAGCGGGCGCCCGTTCGCGAACAGCCGCTGGATCAGCACCCTGTTCGCGCGCGCGCGCCGCCGGCCCAGGTCGCGCGGATCGCCGGGGCCGGGGCCGATCACGACCAGGTCGAAGCCGTCAAGGCCGTCGCGCTCCTCGTAGCCGGCGCTGCCGTCCACGGCCGAGAACGGCGTGCGCGTCACGTCCAGGCCCAGCGCGCGAAGCTGCACCGCGAGCATCGAGGTGAAGGCGTCCTCGTTGTCGACGATCAGTGCCTTGCGACCGGACAGCGCCGGCACGGTGAACGCGTCCTCCGCGTGCTCGCGCAACCAGAACGGCGCCAGCCGGTCGTTGCGCGCGTCGAGGGCGGCCAGCACCCGGGGATCGTCGGCCCAGCGGCGCGTGCCCGCGCTCTCGGCGGCCGCGCTCGTCGCAGGACGCGTACCCGCTCCCGTGTCCGTACCCGAAGCTGTACCCGTACTCGACTCGCTCACGACGCCGAACGCGCGCAGCACGCCGGCGGCCTTCGCGTGCGTCTCGCGCACCTCGCCGTACGGATCGGAGCCGCGTACCAGCGTCGCGCCCACCGGGACGCGCACCGAGCCGTCCGCGGGGTCCAGATACGCCACGCGCAGCAGCAGCGAGGCGTCCATCGACTGGCCGCCGCTCGCGTCCGGGCCGATCAGCGCCGCGACGCCGGCGTAGTAGCCGCGGCCGGCCGTCTCGTGCCGCTTGATCACCCGGAACGCGTTGCGGATCGGCGAACCGGTCGCGGTCGGCGCGAACATCGTCTCGCGCAGCACCCGGCGCACGTCCATCGACGTGCGGGCCCTGATGTAGTACTCGGTGTGCGCGAGGTTGCGCATCTCCTTGAGGAACGGGCCGGTCACCCGGCCGTGCCCGCCGACCTCGGCCAGCATCTTGAGCTCCTCGTCGACCACCATGGCCAGCTCGTCGCGCTCCTTGCGGTCGGCCAGGAACCCGAGCACCTGCTCGGCGCTCGCCTCGGCGGGCGGCATCCGCAGCGTGCCGCTGATCGGGTTCATCACCGCGACACCGCCGTGCACCGACACGTGCCGCTCCGGGGTCGCGCCGACCAGGATCCGCTCGCCGGTGTGCACCAGGAACGTCCAGTAGGCGCCGCGCTCCTGCGTCAGCAGCCGGTGAAACGCGCCGAGGGCGGTGGCCAGCACGTCGTCGCAGTACCCGACGAAGGTGCGCCGCAGCACGAAGTTCGAGCCCTCGCCGCGCCCGATCTCGTCTTCGAGCACTGTCTTGACCTGGCGCGCGTACACGTCGTCGGGCACGTCGAACGCGCCGTCGCGGATCGACGGCGCGCCGACCCGGGGCAGTTCCTCGACCGCCGCCTCGCCGCGCTCCCGGATGATCAGCGTGACCAGCGGCGTGCCGTCGTCGTGGCAGGCGTCGCCGCGTTCGCGCAGTTGGCGATAGGGCACGAGCGCGAGCTGTTCGCCGCCCGCCTGCTCGACCGGCGGCAGGTCGGCGAGCCGTGCGACCGTGCGCACTGCACCGCGCAGCACCTCGACACGCGCGCGGCCCTCGCGGCGCAGCAGCGCGAACGGGGGAGTGAGGTCGTCGAGCGTGAGAGCGCCGGGGAAAGCGATCGGAGCGGGGGCGCCGGGCAGAGCGGGGGAGTCGATCGGAGCAGGCGAGTCGGGCAGGGCGGAGTCGTCCATGACGTGCGGCCTTTCGATAAGACCGACGCCTCCCGGACGGACCGGGAGCCCCGTCGAAACGACGAACCGGCCGCCTGGTCGGCGGCCGGTTCGCGAGTCGTGGTGCGCGCGTTCCTGTGTCAGTCCGCCGATTCGGCGGGCCACCACTGGCTCGGCTGGTGGAAGAACGTGCGCTTCATGCGGACGACTGTAGCAGGGCCGCGCGTCGCGCCACAGTGCCCGGCGCGTCCGTCTTGAGTCGCCCTCCCGCCTCTTCTACTTCTTCGGCAGCAGGAACGAGGTGGCCAGGATCATCACCGCGAGCGCGGCGCAGATCGAGGCGGCCACCGTCATCGCGGCGACGTAGGAGTGCATCGTCGGCGAGCCGCCCACCACGCTGAAGAACACGGTGCCCAGCACGGTCACGCCGATCGCGTTGCCGAACTGCTGCGCGGTGGTCAGCGCGCCGGCCGCCATGCCGGCCTGCCGGTTCGGGATCTTCATCAGCACCGCGGTCACGATCGAGGGCAGCGCCAGGCCGTTGCCGAAGCCCACCACGACCATGCCCGGGATCAGCCAGCCGACCGAGGCGTGGTCGCCGCGCGCCGCCAGCGCCGCCACCGTCAGCAGCAGGCCGACCAGGCTGGTCGCCGCGCCGATGGTGACCACGCGCCTGCCGAAGCGCCGCGCGTACAGCGAGCTGACCGCGAACGAGACGCCCAGCGGCGTGAACGCCAGGCCCGCGCGCAGCGGGCTCAGCCCCAGGCCGTCCTGCAGCAGCAGGGTCAGGCAGAGCATGAAGCCGGCGAAGAAGGTCAGGTAGCCGCCCGCGATGACCATGCCGGCCGCGAACACCCGCTCGCGCAGCAGCGCCACGTCCAGCACCGGCGCGCCGCCGTCACGGCCCAGTCGCGCCTCGTACCGCAGCACGCTCGCGGCCACCGGCACAGCGGCCGCCATCGAGACCCAGGTCCACACCGGCCAGCCCTCCGGCCGGCCCAGCGTGATCGGCACCAGGACCAGCGCCAGCGACAGGCTGATGCCGATCGCGCCGACCGGGTCCAGCTTCGCCGTGCCGCGCGACTTGTGCCCCGGCAGCCAGCGGGCCGCCAGCGCCGCGGCGGCCAGGCCGATCGGCACGTTGATGAAGAAGATGGTGCGCCAGCCCCAGCCGAACAGGTTCGCGTCCAGCAGCACGCCGCCGAGCACCTGGCCGGCCACCGCGCCGATGCCGATGGTCGCGCCGAAGCCGGCCATCGCGCGCGCCCGCTCGTGCGGCGGGAACAGCACGTTGATGAGCGCGAGCACCTGCGGGACCATCATCGCCGCCGTCGCGCCCTGCAGGATGCGCGCGACCACGAGGAAGGGCGTGCTCGTCGCCAGGCCGCACAGCAGCGAGGCGGCGGTGAAGGCGACCATGCCGATCAGGAACAGCCGGCGGTGGCCGAACAGGTCGCCGAGCCGCCCGCCGGTGATCAGGCCGCTGGCGTAGGCGAAGCCGTAGCCGCCGACGATCAGCTCGACGCCGGCCTCGGTCGCTCCGAGGTCGTGCTGCAGCGACGGCGCCGCGACGTTGACGACGAAGTAGTCGAACATCGCCATGAACATGGCGGACAGCAGCACCGGCAGCAGCTTCCAGCGCTGCGGGTGCGGTTCGGCGGCGGCCGCGACGCCGCGGCTGGCGGGGATCTGCGTCCTGGTGGCCGGGTGCGACCCGGCCGTATCCGCGCCTATATCAGTGTCCGTTAACGCGTCGGCGGCCCCGTCGCCGCGCGCGGAACTGTTGGTGGTGACAGACATGCTCAGCCCCTCAGTAAGCACCGGGTGCTCAAAATTGTTCGATGAACATCAAACTGAAGTCGGCTGGAATAGTACGAGCATCGTCGAACTACTGCAACCGGGCGCCCCCACGCCCTCGTAGGATCCCGGTAATACCCAACACCAAGGGACCGACAGTGACTTCCCGATTTCTCCCGCCGTCCGCCGAGTATCAGGCCGCGGCCCCGCGTTACGAGTCGACCGCCTACCGCCGCAGCGGCCGAAGCGGGCTGAAGCTGCCCGCCGTGTCACTCGGGCTGTGGCACAACTTCGGCGACACCAAGCCCCTGGAGACGCAGCGCGCCGTGCTGCGCCGCGCCTTCGACCTCGGCGTGACCCACTTCGACCTGGCCAACAACTACGGCCCGCCGGCCGGTTCGGCCGAGGCCAACTTCGGCCGGATCTACGACCAGGACCTGCGTCCGTACCGCGACGAGCTGGTCGTCTCCACCAAAGCCGGCTACGACATGTGGCCCGGCCCGTATGGCGAATGGGGCTCGCGCAAGTACCTTCTCGCCTCGCTCGACCAGTCGCTGGCCCGGATGTGCCTGGACTACGTCGACATCTTCTACAGCCACCGGTTCGACCCGCACACGCCGCTGGAAGAGACGATGGGCGCGCTCGACCAGGCGGTGCGCTCC
>JBOHCW010000198.1:0-6196 GCA_050725375.1 Actinocrinis sp.
GAGCAGGATCGCCTCCTCGTAGCCGGCCTTGACCGACTCCACCTTGGCCAGGACGCTGTTGAGGTACTGACCCGAGGCCTTGGCGTGCGGGATCAGCGAGTCCGACGAGATCCGTCGCCAGCTCGCCACCTTGGCGCGGATGCCGTGCATCGCCGAGTCCTCACCGAGATAGGCGCCCCACGGCCACGCCGCGATCGACACCGACACCTCGCAGTCGAGCGGGTTGAGCCCCATCTGGCCGTAACCGCGGAAGATGATCGGGCGGATGTAACACGTGGTGAGACCGTTGGCCGCGATCAGCTCGTGCGTGGCCGTCCGCAGCTCCTCGAGCGTGTAGGGGACCGGCATGTAGTACAGCTCAGACGACGCGAGCAACCGCTTGAGGTGATCGCGGTGACGGAAGATCGCGGGACCATGCGGCGTCTCGTAGCAGCGCTCGCCCTCGAACACGCCCGTGCCGTAGTGCAGTCCGTGGGTCAGTATGTGAACCTGCGCGCTCTCCCAGGCAACGAGTTCTCCGTTGTGCCAGATGAGATCGGCTTGTTCCACGACTGCTCCTTGGGTGCTCGCGGCCCGGGCCGGCGAACTGCCGCTCGGCCGCTGTCTATAGGTGTTGGAGGACTGCCCGGGTGGCCTGCGCGGTGGTCGCGTCGCCCCCCAGGTCCGGCGTGCGCAGCCCGTCGGCCAGCGCACGGTCGACCGCCGATTCTACCGCCGCGGCCTCTTTCACCAGGGCGAACGCGTGGCGCAGCATCAGTGCCGCCGACAGGAACATCGCCAGCGGGTTCGCGATCCCCTGTCCCGCGATGTCGGGCGCCGAGCCGTGCACGGGCTCGAACACGCCGGCAGCCCGTCCCCCACTCGCCCCGTCGGACCCGCCGAGCGAGGCGCTGGGAAGCATCCCCAGCGAGCCGGTGAGCATCGCGGCCTCGTCGGACAGGATGTCCCCGAACATGTTCTCGGTCAGGATCACCTCGAAGTGCCGGGGCGCCGCGACGAGCTTCATCGCGGCGTTGTCGACGAGGATGTGCTCCAACTCGATGTTCGGGAACTCGTTGGCGTGGACCTCGCGCACGACCTCTCGCCACAGCCGGCTGGTCTCCAGCACGTTGGCCTTGTCGACGCTCGTGACGCGGCTGCGGGCGGCACCGAAGGCGACCCGCGCGATCCGCACGATCTCCTCCCGCGTGTACACGCATGCGTCCGAGGCGCTGTCCTTCGTGCGGGTCTTCTCGCCGAAGTAGATCCCGCCGGTCAGCTCGCGCACGACCAGCATATTCGTGCGCTCGATCACCTCGCGCTTGAGCGGGCTGGCGTCGTACAGGGCCGGCACCGGCCGCACCGGGCGCAGGTTGGCGAACAGGCCCAGTCCCTTGCGAAGCCCCAGCAGACCCTGCTCGGGCCGCGGCTTGGACGGGTCGGTCGTATCCCATTTCGGGCCGCCGACGGCCACCAGCAGGACGGCGTCGGCGCCGCGGCAGGCCGCAAGCGTTTCGTCGGTCAGCGCGGTTCCGTGCGCGTCGATCGAGGCGCCGCCGAACGCATGCTCCTCAAACTCGAACCCGCCCGGCACCAGCGCGTCGAGCACCTCGACGGCCGGCGCGGCTATCTCAGGGCCGATTCCGTCTCCGGGGAGGAGGATGACTCGCTTGGCCATGGTGGCCCGGCACGGTAGCCGATCCGGCGCGGCCGCCTCAGACCGCCCTGCCGGAGCCGCGGCCGGCCTGTACATCCGTCCGCCCGCGCTCAACCGCCGGGCGGCCGGCGACGATGAGAGGCGGGAGATGCTCATGACACGGCGGATACCGGGAGGCGCCGCCATGCGCCGGATCGCGACGGCGGGGGCAGTGGCCAGCGCCGGCGCGCTGGTCTGGAGCGCGGTCGCGCTGGGCAGCGGCGCCACCCTGTACGCCTCGCCGGCCAGCGGCGCGGCCACGTCAGGCACCTGCCCGGCCTCGGCGCCGTGCAGCCTGTCGACGGCGATCTCGCTGGCCAACGCCGGCGACACCGTGATCGCCCTGCCGGGGACCTACAACCTGACATCCGGCGTCAGCGTGTCCAAGGCGATCACGGTCGAGGGCCAGCCCGGCCAGCCGCGGCCCTCGCTGGTCGGCGCCGGCGCCGACACGGTCGACGCATCGGCCGGTGCGGTGATCGCGCACCTGGACATCCAGGCCACGTCAGCGCTGACGACCGCGCTCAGCCTCGACGGCGCCACCGGCCAGGACCTGACGCTCTCGACCGGGCCCAACGCCACCCAGGCGGAGGCGCTCAGCGTCCAGGACTCCGCCGCCGGCACGCTGGTCCGCACCGTCCTGGCCGTCAACGCGGCGAGCCAGGGCGAGGCGGTCTCGTTCCACGACTCCAAGTCCGGCGCCGGAACCGCCACCGCCCTGAACCTGACCGCCGTCAACACCGGGTCCGGCGGCGACGCGATCTCCGGCGACGTCGTCAGCGGCACCATCACCGTCAAGGACGCGATCGCCTACGGCGCCGGCGACGACATCTCCACCAAGCCGGGAACCCAGGCGCTCGACGTCTCCTACTCCGACTTCGCCACCTCGGCAAGCGGCAGCGTCGCCCCCGGCGGCGCGGGCAACATCTCCGCGACGCCGCTGTTCGTAAACGGCTACCACGAGGCGGCCGGCTCCCCCACGATCGGCGCCGGCTCGTCCGATCCGTCGATGACGGCCGCCGACCTGGACGGCAACGCCTGGCCGAGCGCCCTACCGGACATGGGCGCCTACCAGTACACCGGGGCCGACGGCGGGTCGACCGGCTCCAACACCGGCGGGACCACCACCGGCGAGCTGCCTCCGCCCTCCCCCCCGGTACCCGGCAGGTCGGTGACGCTGCGCCGCGGCTCCGGCCGGGTCGAGGTGAAGCTCCCGGGCTCACACCGCTTCGTCGCGCTGGCCGGGGCCGCGCAGCTGCCGGTCGGCGCCGTCATCGATGCCACTCACGGGCACGTGGTTCTCACCAGCGCGGTCAACCACGCCGGCGCCACCAGGACGGGCAACTTCACCCGCGGTAGCTTCGCCATCACCCAGACCCGCGCGGCCCATCCGCTGACCGATCTGCGCCTGGTGGGCGGCTCGTTCGCCGGCTGCACCGCCGGCCACGCGTCGACGGCCTTCCAGCGCTTTCTCGTGGCCCGCCACCGTCCGCGGCGGCACCCTCGCCACCACGTCGTCCGCCAGCTGTGGGGCTCAGACCAGGGCGGCCGCTTCGTCACGATCGGCCGCAGCGCCTCGGCCGCCGTCCGCGGTACGGTCTGGCTGACGCAGGACCGCTGCGACGGGACGCTGGTCCGGGTGTTCCGTGGCCGGGTCCTGGTGCACCCCCGCGGGCACCGGCACAGCGTGATGGTCAGCGCCGGCCACTCCTACCTCTCCCGTGTCGGCGGCTAGGCGCCGCCTGCCACGCCGGCAGTTCGCCCGCCGCGCCGCCTATCTGGGGGCCCTGGCCGCGGCCGTGCTGGGCACCGGCGTCGGCCTGGCGATCGCGTTCGTCCCGTGGCTGGGCGGGATCGAGCAGCAGACGCTGTCGGCGCGCTTCTCGCTGCGCGGCGCCCACCACCCGCGCGACGTGACGATCGTCGCCATCGACGACCGCTCCTTCGGCCTGTTGCACCAGCGCTGGCCGTTCCCGCGCTCGTGGCATGGCCAGGTGCTCGAGCGGCTGCATCGCGCCGGCGCCCGCGCCGTCTTCTACGACGTCCAGTTCACCGAGCCGACCACCCCCGCCCAGGACGGCGCCCTGTTCGACGCGCTGGGCCGCACCGGCGGCGCGGTGCTGGCCACCACCGAGACCGACGGGCACGGCCACAGCAACGTGCTCGGCGGCGACGCCAACCTGGCCATGGTGCATTCCCGCGCCGCGGCCAGCGACTTCCCGGTCGGCGTGGGCGGGACGATCGACCGGCTGCCCTTCGAGCTCGGCGGCCTGGACACCCCGGCGATCGCGATGGCCGCCCGGCTGGGGCGGCGGCTCCCGCCGCGCAGCCTGTTCGGTCACGGCGGCGCCTACATCGACTTCCAGGGGCCGCCCGGCAGCTTCCCCACGCTGTCGTTCGCGGACGTGCTGCGCGGCCGCTTTCCGGCATCGGCGGTGCGGGGGAGGGTCGTCGTCGTCGGCGCCACCTCGCCGACGCTGCAGGACGTGCACGCCACGCCCGCGTCCGGCAGCGAGCTGATGAGCGGCCCGGAGCTCCAGGCCAACAGCATCTGGACGGTCCTGCACGGCCTCCCGCTGCGAGACGCGCCGCCGGTGGCGGTGGTCCTGGCGGTGGCGCTGCTGGCGCTGCTGGCGCCGCTGGCCAAGCTGCGCTCGGCCAGGGCGCTCGCGGTGGCGGCGCCGCTGGCCGCCGCGGCCTATCTGGCGGCGGTCCAGGTGGCGTTCGACGCCGGGACGGTGATGCCGGTGGTGGGGCCGCTGGTGGCGCTGGCATTGTCCGCCGTGGTCACGCTGGTGGTCAGCCACCTGCTGATGAACCGCGAGCTGCGCGTCACGCAGCTGGAGATCGTGCACCGCCTGGGGCGGGCCGCCGAGGCGCGCGACGGCGATTCCGGCCGGCACCTGGAGCGGATCGCCTTCCTGTGCCAGCGCCTGGCCCGGGCGGCGGGGCTGAGGCGCGCCGACGCGCGGCTGATCAGCCGAGCCAGCGCGCTGCACGACGTGGGCAAGATCGGAGTCCCGGACGAGGTGCTGCTGAAGACCGGCACGTTCGACGCCGCCGACCGCGCGGTGATGCAATGCCATGCGGCGGACGGCGCGCGAATGCTTGCCGGATCGTCGACATCGCTGGTCCAGATCGCCGAGGTCATGGCGCTCACCCACCACGAGCGCTGGGACGGCACCGGCTATCCCGCCGGGCTGGCCGGCGAGCAGATCCCGCTGGTCGGCCGCATCTGCGCCATCTGCGACGTGTTCGACGCGCTGGTCTCACGCCGGCGCTACAAGGAGAGCTGGACGCTGGAGCAGGCCTTGGCCGAGCTCCGCCGCGGCTCCGGCACGCATTTCGACCCCCGGCTGGTGTCGGTGTTCCTGGGCATCGCCCCCCGCCTGTTCGGCGAGCTGCAGCGCCGGATCGATCCGGCGCTGGGATCCGGCCTAGCCGGCGCCCGGCCGGAGCGCGGTCATGTTGAGCCGGACGTACGCCAGGACGAGCGGGTGCTCGCAGCGGTCCAGGACCGCGTCGACGAACCGGTCGCGTAGCCCGGCGGGCACCAGGTCCAGGTGGCGGACCAGGCAGACGGTCTGCACGAAGCTGCGAACGTCTTCGAGCTGGGTCGGCCGGTCCTGGAGCCACGTCTTCACGTCGGCAAACCCGGCTCGCTCGAGGCGCTGCGCGGTCTCCTCGGCCCCGGCGTAGTTCCACACCCCGCGCCACTGCGTGAAGTAGGGCGCGAACTGCTGTGTACCGGCCACCTCGTCGGCGGCGCGGCGGAACTCGTCGATGTTGCCGCGCCCGCCGCACTGGGCCACCAGTCGTCCGCCGGGTTTCAGGTTGCGGTGCAGCGCGGCGAACAGGGCGTCGTGGTCCGCGATCCAGTGAAACGTGGCGTTGGAGAAGATCACGTCGACCGGCTCCGGCAGCGCCAGCTCCACCAGGTCCTGGCAGAACGCGGTGCCGCAGTCGCCCAGCGCCTCCTGGGTGTGCTTGACCATCGAGGGGGCCGCATCGACGGCGTAGACAGCGCCGTGCGGGACGCGCCGCGCCAGCTCCAGCGTTACCCGGCCGGAGCCGCAGCCGGCATCGAGCACCACCTCGTCGCCGGCCAGCTCCAGGCGGTCCAGCTGCTCGGCGGCCCACTGCTGCTGGGGGCCCGAGATCCGGTCATAGGTGGCCGCGTCCCAGTCGCGGGTGCCTGCTCCGCCGCCGGTCACAGCGCGCTCGTCGTCGGCCCCGCCCACCCGGTGCGCTCGCGGTCACGCTCGTAGGCCGCGATCGCCTCGTCCTGGTCAAGCGTCAGCGCGATGTCGTCGAGGCCGTTGAGCAGCCGGCGCCTGACCTCGGGGTCGATCTCGAAGGGGGCCGCGCCTCCCGGCCAGCGCACCTCCTGGGCGGCGAGGTCGACCTGGGCCTCACCAGCCTCCGCGATCGCGCGGCACGAGTCCTCGTCCAGCGCCACCGGCAGCAGCCCGATCTTGGTGCAGTTGGAGCGGAAGATGTCGGCGAAGCTCGGGGCGACGA
>JBOHCW010000199.1:0-2613 GCA_050725375.1 Actinocrinis sp.
CCCCGCGCTCGCGCTGCTGTCCCGCGCAGCCGTCGCAGGGCTGGTGCACCGGGTCGGCATGCCGCCACAGAGCTTCGGCGGCACGCTGCCGTCCCCGGCGCCGGCGGACCCGCGTGCGCCGCTGCCCGAGCCGGCGGTGCTCCGGCTGCGCACCATCCTCGACTCGTACCCCAAGTACCTGCCCGAATGGCTCGCCGCGGCCCGCCGCAGCGGTTACCGGCTGCCCGCCGGGTTCTCCCCGGCGCTGCTCGACCTCGGCCGTACCAACATGCTGATCCGCCCGGACCTGGCCGTCGTGCTCGGCGCGCCCGGCCGCTGGCTGGCCACGGAGAGCGGCAACTGGAAGTACATCCTGCGCGAGGCGCGCGAACCGCTCAGCGAGGCCGACTGGCGCGGTCCCGACCAGGACGCCCGGATCGCGTACGCCGCAGGGCTCTACCTCGCCGACCCGGACGCGGCGCGCGCGCTGATCCGCCGGGTCTGGCCGCAGGAGCGCGTGCCGGTGAAGATGGGCCTGCTCGCGCTGATCTCCCGGCACGCCGTCCCCGAGGACCTGCCGTTCGTCGAGGCGCTGATCAAGGACGACTCCAAGCAGGTGCGCGGCGAGGCCACCCTGCTGGCCGGCGGCCTGCAGCGCCGTTCGGCCGCCGCGCCGCCCGAGTTCACCGCCGAGGTGGCGCGCCTGCTCGCCGTGCACCGGGGCATCGGCCGCGAACTGCACAACTTCGTGATGAGCCGCGCCGACCAGGACTGGCCGCAGGACGGCGCCGTGCTGCTGCTGGACGCGCTGGCCGGCCACGGCGGGCGGCGCGAGCGGTCCGGCGCGACGAGCTGGATCGCCGAACAGCTGCAGACCGCGGTCGCCGACCACGCGCCGGTGTCCGTCCGCGACCGGGTGGCCCGCCTGGTCGCCGGCCAGGCCGTGGCCGCGGCCGCGGGCGAGCCGGCGAGCGACGAGCTCGGGTCCGTGCTCGCCCTGCTCGACTTCCGCCGCGACATGCTCGACGAGCTGGCCCCGACAGCACCCTGACCACACCTTCCTCGAACCCTGACGATCGACGACAGGCAGGAATCCCCCACCATGACCACGCCGCTGTCCGAGCCGGACGTCCTGCGCCCGCACGCCGAGCACGCCTACGCCCACGAACTGGACGCGCTCGCCAAGGGCGACGAGCGCCCGCGCCCGCCGCGCTGGAACCTCTCGCCGTGGGCGGTCACCACCTCCCTGCTCGGCGGCACCGCCGCCGACGGCACCGAGATCACCGCCAAGTACATCGGCCCGCGCAGGCTGATCGAGGTCGCCGTCGCCACCCTGGCCACCGACCGCGCGCGGCTGCTGCTCGGCGTGCCCGGCACCGCGAAGAGCTGGGTGTCCGAGCACCTGGCCGCCGCGATCTCCGGCGACTCGACCCTGCTGGTCCAGGGCACCGCGGGCACCTCCGAGGAGTCGATGCGCTACGGCTGGAACTACGCCCGGCTGCTCGCGCACGGCCCCTCGCGCGACGCGCTGACCGCCTCGCCGATGATGACCGCGATGACCACCGGCAAGGTGGCCCGGATCGAGGAGCTGACCCGCATCCCGGCCGACGTGCAGGACACCCTGATCACCATCCTGTCCGAGAAGACGCTGCCGATCCCGGAGCTGGGCGACGAGGTGCAGGCGGTCAAGGGCTTCACCGTGATCGCCACCGCCAACGACCGCGACCGCGGCGTCAACGACCTGTCCTCCGCGCTGCGCCGCCGGTTCAACACCGTCGTGCTGCCGCTGCCGGCCAGCGCCGAGGACGAGGTGCGCATCGTCGCCCAGCGGGTCGAGGCGCTCGGGCGCAGTCTGGAACTGCCCGAGATCCCGGCCGCCGCCGCGGAGATCCGCCGGGTGATCACCGTCTTCCGCGAGCTGCGCTCCGGCGCCACCGAGGACGGGCGCACCAAGCTCAAGTCGCCGTCCGGCACGCTGTCCCCGGCCGAGGCGATCTCGGTGCTGACCGGCGGCATCGCCCTGGCCGCGCACTTCGGCGACGGCGTGCTGCGCCCGCACGACGTGGCCGCGGGCATCCTCGGCGCCGTGGTCAAGGACCCGTCGACCGACCCGGTGATCTGGCGCGAGTACCTGGAGACCGTGGTCAAGCCGCGCGAGGGCTGGGCCGGGTTCTACGAGGCGTGCCGGGAGCTGTCGGCGTGAACCGTCCGGCGCCGAGAGTCGTTCTGCTGGGCGTAAGACACCACGGCCCGGGTTCGGCGCGTGCGGTCGCCGCGACCCTGGCCTGGTACGAGCCCGACCGGATCCTCGTCGAGGGTCCCCAGGACGCCGACCCGCTGCTCGCGCTGGCCGGCGCGCCCGGCATGGAACCGCCGGTCGCGCTGCTGGCCTACCGCGAGCAGGACCCGAAGGTCTCGGCGTTCTGGCCGTTCGCCGCCTTCTCGCCCGAGTGGGCCGCGCTGCGATACGCCGCGGCGCGCGGTGTACCGGTCGGGTTCTGCGATCTGCCCGCCGCCGTGTCCCTGGGCCAGGACGAGCCCGTGGACCAGGACACGGATACCGGCGGAACGGACGCGCCCGGTGGCGCCGGCCCAGGCGGGGACCGGGAGGCCGGCGCGGGCGAGGCGGCCGGC
>JBOHCW010000200.1:0-5518 GCA_050725375.1 Actinocrinis sp.
GGACACGGCGATCGGCGACCTGATCGCCGAGGCCATGGACAAGGTCGGCAAGGACGGGGTCATCACCGTCGAGGAGAACAACACCTTCGGCCTGGACCTTGAGTTCACCGAGGGCATGCAGTTCGACAAGGGCTACCTGTCGCCGTACATGGTCACCGACCAGGAGCGCCAGGAAGCCGTCCTCGAGGACCCGTACATCCTGATCAACCAGGGCAAGATCTCCTCCATCTCCGACCTGCTGCCGGTACTGGAGAAGGTCGCCCAGGCCCGCAAGCCGCTGCTGATCATCGCCGAGGACGTGGACGGCGAGGCGCTGTCCACCCTCGTGGTCAACAAGATCCGCGGCACCTTCAACTCGGTCGCGGTCAAGGCCCCCGGCTTCGGCGACCGCCGCAAGGCGATCCTGCAGGACCTCGCGACCCTCACCGGCGCCCAGGTGGTCAGCCCCGAGGTCGGCCTCAAGCTGGACCAGGTCGGCGTCGAGGTGCTCGGCACCGCCCGCCGGGTCACCGTCACCAAGGACGACACGACCGTCGTCGACGGCGCCGGCGACAAGACCTCGGTGCAGGACCGGGTCCGCCAGATCAAGGCCGAGATCGAGGCCTCCGACTCGGACTGGGACCGGGAGAAGCTGCAGGAGCGGCTGGCCAAGCTGGCCGGCGGCGTGTGCGTGATCCGGGTCGGCGCGGCCACCGAGGTCGAGCTCAAGGAGAAGAAGCACCGCCTGGAGGACGCGATCTCGGCCACCCGCGCCGCGGTCGAGGAGGGCATCGTCTCCGGCGGCGGCTCCGCGCTGGTGCACGCCGCCGCCGTGCTCGCCGACAACCTCGGGCTGTCCGGCGACGAGGCCACCGGCGTGACCGTCGTGCGCAAGTCGCTGGTCGAGCCGCTGCGCTGGATCGCCGAGAACGCCGGCCTCGAGGGCTACGTGGTGACCGACAAGGTCTCCCACCTCGACGCGGACATGGGCCTGAACGCGGCCACCGGCGAGTACGTGGACCTGATCGCGGCCGGCGTCATCGACCCGGTCAAGGTCACCCGCTCCGCGCTGGCCAACGCCGCCTCCATCGCCTCGATGCTGCTGACCACCGAGACTCTGGTGGTCGACAAGCCCGAGCCGAAGGAAGACGAGGACCACTCGCACGGCCACGGCCACTCGCACTAGTCGCGACGGCATAAGGCGCAGCCGGTCCGTCAAGGGCTAGCCGGCGCAGTACGGACACGCGGGGCCTCCGCGGGCACGATGCCCGTGGAAGCCCCGCGTTGTCGTGTGCAGTGTTTGTCGTGTGCAGCCTGACGGCTGACGAGCCGTCAGCTACGTGCCACCTCTCTTGTGTCTTATGCCTTTCGTCTTATGCCTTTCGTCTTATGCCTTGACCAGCGTCTTGGCTTTGGTGCCACGGGTCGAGGACTTCTTCGTCGGCGGACTGGCCGGTTTC
Source organism: Actinocrinis sp. (assembly GCA_050725375.1). Taxonomy (GTDB): domain Bacteria; phylum Actinomycetota; class Actinomycetes; order Streptomycetales; family Catenulisporaceae; genus Actinocrinis. Next base: position 1,440 of record JBOHCW010000200.1, read on the forward strand.
GCCGCCATCGCGGCCGGACGCACTGTGCGCACGGCGGTCTCCTTCGGCAGCGCCTTGTCGATCGGCTCCGGCTTCGCCCCGACCGCCGCCATCGCGGCCATGACCACGGGCTTCGCCGCCGCTTCGACTTCGCGCAGCGTCGCGCGCGCCGTCTTCTCGCGCAGCAGCCTCTCCTTCATCCGCTCCTGCTGCGCCCGCGCCGCCTTCTCGCGCGCGGCGTGTGCCCGTACGAGCGCCTTCTGTCTCGCGTGATGTATCTCGCGTTCCTCCTCAGTCATCCCGCCCCACACTCCGTACGGCTCACGGACCTTGATTGCGTGGTCCGCGCACGCGATCTGCACGGGGCAGTTCATGCAGATCTCCTTCGCCGCCGTCTCCCGGCTCGTTCGCGCCGCACCGCGCTCGCCCTCCGGATGGAAGAAGAGCGAGCTGTCCTTCCCTCGGCACAGACCGCGTAGCTGCCAGTCCCACAGGTCCGCGTTCGGGCCGGGGAGCCGTGAGAAATCGGCCATCGCCGCTGTCCCTCCTGTATCTCGTCACCCGCCGGATGCCGCCCGTCGCCGTCCGCTCGCACACCGTGATCAATGGAAACCGCAGGTCACCCAGTGATTGGACGTGTTATGACGAGGCGTTCCCCGGTAAGAGTGCAGTTGCCGGTACCGAGGCCTATACCCACCTATTTGTTAGGTAAGGGAGTCGTGTGTATCTGACCTACGAACGGACCAGTGCGAATTCCCCGAATGGCCTACACGCGACCCTGCTGACCAGCGGCGATGCGAATTACTCCGAAGAGGAGATCTGCCTGCGCACCGGCGTGTCGCATGAACTCGTGGCAAAGTCGACAAATTACGCGGCGATCGACGTGGTGCGGTTCGCGGTGGTCGACCGGCTTGTGCGCTGCGGCGTGCCCATGGCGCGCGCCGCAGCGCTGGTGCGTGCGGCGGAAAGCCGGTCGGGCGCCGCGAATCGAGCCGTCCAGGACTTCCCAAACCACGACGCGGGGGTCCAAACTGGGTCTGCGATGACAGCCGGTCACGAAGCGGTCACGACCGGTCCGGGCGCGGACGGCCGTCGCCGCGTTAGGCCGGGCGAGTGAACGGACTTTCGCAAATAAATGGATCTTGAGCTGGGGCTGTCCCGAATTCGCCACCCGATTGTGCGTAACGCTTTCGGGTGACGCTCGTTGAGTCAGGGCGCAGGGGGCCGGAACCCCCATCCGTCGGCCCGTGCCGTCGGTTTCCGGCCCGCTCGCCGAAGCATCCCGACTTACCCGGCAGCACAATCCACAGTGCGTGGAGGCACTTATGACGTCCATCCTGGTCTGTGACGACTCACCGCTCGCCCGTGAGACGCTGCGCCGCGCGGTGGCGACGGTCCCCGGCGTGGACCGCGTGACCACGGCGAGCAGCGGCGAGGAGGTGCTGCGGCGGTGGACCGCCGACCGGGTCGACCTGGTCCTGATGGACGTGCGAATGCCCGGCCTCGGCGGCGTCGAGACCGTGCGGCGCCTGGTGTCCACCGACCCGACCGCCCGCGTCATCATGCTGACGATGGCCGAGGACCTGGACGGGGTGGCCCTGGCCGTCGCGTCCGGCGCCCGCGGCTACCTGCACAAGGACGCCTCGCGCGCCGAGCTGCGCGCCACCGTCTCGCAGGCCCTGGCCGACCCGACCTGGCGGCTGGCCCCGCGCCGGCTGCGGCCCGCGGAGGTCGGCTCCGCCCCGACGCTGACGGCCCGTGAGATCCAGGTCCTCGAGGGCATGAGCCACGGCCGTTCGAACGCTGAGATCGGCCGCGACCTGTTCCTGTCCGAGGACACGGTCAAGACGCACGCGCGCCGGCTGTTCAAGAAGCTCGGCGCCTCGGACCGCGCGCACGCGGTGGCCCTCGGATTCCGCTGGGGGTTGGTTCGCTGACCGGGGCGAAGCCGGCCGCGCCGGCTTTACGGGGACCGGGCCCGGGCGCGCTCCCGGGTCGGCACCCGGCTCCGCATCCGCCTCCGCCGTCGGCGAGGCCGGCACCAGTCCGCCGCCCGACGAGGCGCCCGAGCGACCGGTTCGCGACGATCAGGTTTAACGGTCGGGACTAGTGGAGACGCAACGGCCGTTAGACTGGACATCTCCCCCGCGCCGCCGAACCCACCGGAGGGTCCCGTGTCCGCTTTCGACATCCCCGACAAGTTCGGCCTGCTGGGCCTGACCTTCGACGACGTCCTACTGGTCCCGGCCGTCTCCGACCTGGCCCCGGGGGATTCCGAGACCACCGCGCGGCTGACGCGCGCCATCACGGTCCGGGTGCCGCTGCTGTCCGCCGCGATGGACACCGTCACCGAGGCGCGCATGGCGATCGCCATGGCCCGCCAGGGCGGCGCGGGCGTCCTGCACCGCAACCTGCCGGCCGAGGACCAGGCCGCGCAGGCGGACATGGTCAAGCGCTCCGAGTCCGGCATGATCACCCAGCCGGTCACCGTCGGCCCGGGCGCCACGCTGGCCGAGGTGGACGCCCTGTGCGCCAAGTACCGGATCAGCGGCCTGCCGGTGACCGACGGCGCCGGGCAGCTGATCGGCATAGTGACCAATCGCGACCTGCGCTTCGAGACCGACCACCACAGCCGGCTCGTCCGCGACGTGATGACCAAGGCCCCGCTGATCACCGGCCCGGTCGGCATCTCCGGCGCCGAGGCGATGAAGCTGATGGGCGCGCACAAGATCGAGAAGCTTCCGCTGGTCGACGAGACCGGCAGGCTGCACGGCCTGATCACGGTCAAGGACTTCACAAAGACCCAGCAGTACCCGCAGGCCACCAAGGACGCCGAGGGCCGCCTGGTGGTCGGCGCGGCGGTCGGCGTCGGCGACGACGCGTACCGCCGGGCGATGCTGCTGGCCGAGACCGGCGTGGACTTCGTCGTGGTGGACGTGGCGCACGGCCACTCCAAGGCCCTGTGCGACACCGTCGCCAAGATCAAGGCGAACAGTCGGATCGAGGTGATCGGCGGCAACGTGGTCACCGCGGCCGGCGCGCAGGCGCTGATCGACGCGGGCGTGGACGCGGTCAAGGTCGGCGTCGGACCGGGCTCGATCTGTACCACCCGGGTGGTCGCCGGCGTCGGCATGCCGCAGGTCACCGCGATTTACGAGGTGGCCCGGGCGGCCAGGCCGGCCGGCGTCCCGGTGATCGGCGACGGCGGCCTGCAGTACTCCGGCGACATCGCCAAGGCCATCGCCGCCGGCGCGGACACCGTCATGCTCGGCTCGCTGCTGGCCGGCTGCGAGGAGTCGCCCGGCGACCTGATCTTCATCAACGGCAAGCAGTACAAGTCGTACCGCGGCATGGGCTCGCTCGGCGCGATGTCCTCGCGCGGCAAGGCGGAGGGCAAGGCGTACTCGCGCGACCGTTACGCGCAGCAGGACGTCTCCTCGGACGACAAGCTGATCCCCGAGGGCATCGAGGGCCAGGTGCCCTACCGCGGCCCGGTCTCCGCCGTCGCGCACCAGCTGATCGGCGGCGTGAAGCAGGCCATGTTCTACACCGGCGCGCGCACCATCGCCGACCTGCAGGAGGCGCAGCTGGTGCGGATCACTTCAGCGGGCCTGAAGGAGAGCCACCCGCACGACATCCAGATGACCGTCGAGGCGCCGAACTACCACTCGCGCTGACACGCGCGCTGGCCATGGTGCGCGCGACGGTAAAGTCTCTGGCGTAAGGCATCAATCCGCGCCGGAAGAGGTCCCAACGTGTCCGAAGTCGAGATCGGTCGCTCCAAGCGCGCCCGCCAGGCGTACGGCTTCGACGACGTCGCGCTGGTTCCGTCGCGGCGCACCCGCGACCCCGAGGACGTGTCGATCGACTGGCAGATCGACGCCTACCAGTTGGGCCTGCCGTTCCTGGCCGCGCCGATGGACTCGGTGGTCTCGCCGACCACCGCCATAGCGCTCGGCCGACTCGGCGGTGTCGGGGTACTTGACCTCGAAGGGCTGTGGACTCGCTACGCCGAGCCGGAGCCGCTGCTGGCCGAGATCGCCGAATTGCCCGCCGAGCGCGTGGTCAAGCGGCTGCGCGAGATCTACGCGGAACCGGTC
>JBOHCW010000201.1:0-3290 GCA_050725375.1 Actinocrinis sp.
GGCTGGTCGAGCCGGGCACGCTGGAGCGGGCGAACGCGTGGCTTGCTCAGGACGGGCACGCGCCGGCCTTGCGCCGCCTGGTCACCGAGGCCCGCGACGACCTGGCGCGGGCGCTGAACGCGCGAGCCCGCAGCACCGGGTACCTAGCGGTCACACCGGCGTCCGGGACCCGGAACCAGACTTAAATCAAAGGTCCGAATCACCCGGCTCACGAGCCGCGGCCGCCCAGGGTCCTGTCACGTGCGGGCTCGGCGGTGGCGCGCAGTGTGTTCAGGCTGCGGTCGCGCCGGTTTCGCAGGTGCGCGGTGCGGTGTTTCAGGCTTCGGCCAGTCTGCCGTCTCTAAGTGTCAGGACTCTGTCGGCCTGTTCGACCATGGCCGGATCGTGGGTGGCCACCAGGGCCGTGACGTGCTCGGCGGCGATGATCGCGCGCAGCAGATGCATGACGGAGCGGCCGGTGGCGCGGTCCAGCTGGCCGGTGGGCTCGTCGGCGATCAGGAGGCGGGGAGTGTTGGCCAGCGCGCGCGCGATGGCGACTCGCTGCTGCTGGCCGCCGGACAGCTCGCCGGGGCGCTGCCTGGCGTGCGGGCCCAGGCCGACCAGGTCCAGCAGCAGCTTGACGCGTGCCTCGCGCTCGGCGACCGGGGCACGGCGCAGGCGCAGGGGCATGCCGATGTTCTCCGCCGCCGTCAGCACCGGCAGCAGCGCGAACGACTGGAAGATGAAGCCGATCGTCTTGCGGCGCAGCTCGGTCAGGTCGCCGTCGGAGGGACGGTGGCCCGGGCCGAAGATCCGGGCGCCGTCCACGTTCAGCTCGCCCTCGTCGGGGCGGTCCAGCGCGCCGACCAGGTTGAGCAGCGAGGTCTTGCCGGAGCCGGAGCGGCCGACGATGACGCACAGCTGGCCGCGCGGGACCTCGAACGACACGTCGTCGACGGCGTGGACCGCGCGGGCACCGCTGCCGTAGGTGCGATGCAGACCGCGGGCGGTGATCATCGGGGTGTCGGCCACGGCGGTGGCGGTGGCGCTGACGTGGGTGGCCGGCGCCGTCGGCGTGGTCGGGCCCGGGTCCAGCGGGGACGTCGCGTGCGGGTCCGGCATTATTCGTCCCCTTCGATCTGCCGCGTGCCGCCGTCGGCCTCGGCGGCGGCGATTTCCGCGGGCTGCGCATCACTGACGCTGGCGGCGGCGCCATTTCCGTTGCCGTTGCCGTTGCCGTTGCCGCGATGTTGCGGCCAGACGCCGATGTGGTCCGGTTCCAGGGCCAGGAGCACGCGCTCGCGCAGGTCCAGCGCCTCGGTGAACTCGTGCGGCAGCTGTACGCGGCCGGCTCGGTCCAGTACCGCGTACGAGCGTGCGACGAGAGTGCCGTCGCCGTCCTCGCCGCCCTCGGCACCGCCGTCGTGACTGGAGCGGACGGTCTCGGTGCTGATTCGGCCGTCGCGGATCTCGACCGTTCGGCCAACCCGCTCCGACACCGCCGCGTCGTGGGTGACGATCACGACCGTGACACCCAGTTCCTCGTTCGCGCCGCGCAGCGCGGTGAAGACCTCGTCGCTGGTCGCCGAGTCCAGTTCACCGGTCGGCTCGTCGGCGAACAGAACCTTCGGCGCGTTCGACAGCGCGGTGGCGATCGCCACGCGCTGCTGCTCACCGCCGGACAGCTGGGCCGGGCGGCGCTCGCGGCAGTAGGCGATACCGAGCAGTTCCAACAGCTCGTCGGCGCGCTGGACCCGTTTCTTGTGCCGGTTGCCGGTGTACGACATCGGCAACATCACGTTCTCGGCGGCGGTCAGGTACGGCAGCAGGTTGCGTCCGGTCTGCTGCCACACGAAGCCGACCGTGCGGCGCCGGTAGTCCAGCCGCTCGCGCGCCTTCATCGCCATCAGGTCGCGGCCGGCCACCCGCACCGCGCCGGCGGTCGGCTTGTCCAGGCCCGAGAGGATGTTGAGCAGCGTCGACTTGCCGCTGCCGGACGCGCCGACGACCGCGACCAGCTCGCCCTCGCGCACCAGCAGGTCGAGGCCCTGCAGCGCCTGCACCTCGACCTCGCCGGTCTGGTAGATGCGCACCAGGTTGTCGCAGACGATCTGCGCCGCCTCGCCGTACTGGGCGCGCCGCCGCGTGGCCGCGTCCTCGAGCTCGCGCAGCGTCGTGGTCTCTGGCATGCCAGCAGCTCCCGTCATGAGGCGCGCTCGTCGCGCAGGAAGGACAGCCGGGTCCGGTGTTCGGCGGCCGCACGCACGGCGGCCAGCAGCAGGCCCAGCGCCGGGATGCCGACGACGGCCAGCACCGCCACGGCCGGCGTGGCCAGCCCGGACAGCGATACGGCGCCCGAGTCGCCCACCGCCATCCGCCCGATCAGCGGCGCGAGCAGCGCGAGCGCGCCGAACGCGGCGGCCGCGGCCATCACCGCGATCATCGCGAACGCGGGCAGGCTTTCGAGCACCGACGCGGCCACGCCGGTGGACCGGCGCGCGCCGAGCGTGGCCAGGAACGTGCGGCCGGCGGCCCGGGTCGGCGCCGTCAGCGTCGCGGCCAGCAGCAGGCAGACGACCGCGAGTACGAGGTCGAACACGACGGCCGCGAGCGAGGTCCACCGCGAGATCTCGCCCACCGGGCCGTCGGCGAGCCCTGACGCGCGCTGCTCGCGGACCGTGACGGTCACGCCCTGCACGGCCTGGGCCCTGGTCACCGCGCCGGTGTGGCCGGCGTCGAGGTCGAACCAGGCGTCGGTGATCGGCATCGTCAGACCGGTCACGCTCTCGACCTGGTCGCGCGGCAGCACGATGAACGTGCCGAGGTCCCCGGTCGCCGGAAACGAGTCCAGGTGCGCGACCGGGTCGATCCTGGTGCCGATCTGCTGCACGCCGACGGTGTCGCCGTTCGCGATGGTGTCGACGAGGTCGCCCGACACGACCGCGTCGACCGTGTCGGACGCCGCCTGCCTGCCCTGCAAGGCGTGCAGCGCCGACCGCAGCGCGCCCGAGTCGAGCACGGTCCCGGCGGTGATGCGCCCGTACTGGGCCGGGTCGATGACGATGACCGTCAGGTTGAGCACGCCCTGCTTGGTGGTCAGCAGCTCCCGGTCGAAGATCGCACCGGTCGCGCCGGACCGCACGCCCGGGGTCCCGGCCACCGAGGCCTCGGCGTCGGACGGGATCGTCGTGCCCGTCCCCACGGCGTGCATGCGCAGGTCGGCGCCGGTCTGCCGCCAGGCCGCGGTCTGCCGCGCCGAGTCCAGCGAGGCGGTGAAACAGGATGCGAACACGGCCGACGAGGTGGCCACC
>JBOHCW010000202.1:0-4691 GCA_050725375.1 Actinocrinis sp.
TGGCCGCAGCGTCCGCCGCGCCCTTGTGTCGGTGGTGCTGGCCACGGGGCGCGGTGGCTTGCGGAGACCAACATTAGCGCATCCAGGGGGGTGGTTCGCCACTCCGTATCGTTCACGCTCGGGGCGCGCCGGGACGGACGGGGTACGGCGGTTCTGGTGGGGGGCTTTGACTTTACGACGCGGCCTTTGGGGTGTGTTCTTGTGGGCCGCGCGGCGTAAGCGAGCGCGGGAGCCGATTAGGCGGCAGGATGGGCGGGTAGTCGCGGCTCGTCAGGGTGCGTCCGGATTCCGTACCCGTCCAGCGGGCTTTGCGTCACTGGTTCGCCGGCTCACTGGCTCACTGGCTCGCTCGCGTGGTTGCTCGGTTACTCGGTTGCCGGCCCGATGCCAGCTTGGCTGGCTGCCTTGCTCGCTTGCTTTACCTGATACGCGAACGGATCCGATCTCTCGTCGGGAGTGGTGATGAAGGCCAAACTCAGTTTCCTCAGCGGCATGGTGATCGGGCTGCTCGCCGGCAGCCGGATCGGGCCTGCGCTGTACACGCGGGTCGCCTCCGCTGTGTCGTCGCTCGCTTCGGACGAGCGGGTGCGTAAGAGCGCCGCTACGGCAGGGGGACGTGCCGCGCACGTCGCGAAGACTGCGGGTACGTCGACGGCGCATCAGGTGCGACACGTGCGCGAGGCCGCCGCCGGGCGGGCGCAGCGGTTTGGCGGGCGGTTCGGGGATCACAGCAGTTCGGACAGCGTGCCGTCGACGGCCAACGGGATGGCGCACGGCGAGCCGGATATGTACGACGATCGGTCGCTCGGCGAGTGAGGTATCGCCGGCGCGGTGGGCATCCGCGCCAGCCCCGCCTCTTGTCGCTCACTCAGCGCAGGTAGTCCTTGAGCTGGTCGGCGTACGAGTGGCCGCGCAGCTTGGCGAGTGTCTTGGCCTCGATCTGGCGGATACGCTCGCGCGTCACGCCGAAGGTGCGGCCGATCTCCTCCAGGGTGTGCGGTTCGCCGTCGGTGAGGCCGTAGCGCAGCTGGACGACGCGCTTCTCACGCTCGCCGAGCGTGGACAGCAGCGTGTCCAGGTGCTCGCGCAGCATCATCACAGCCACGGAGTCGGCCGGGGAGACCGCGTCGGCGTCCTCGATCAGGTCGCCAAGGGCGACGTCGTCCTCTTCTCCCACCGGGGCGTGCAGGGAGACGGGCTCCTGGGCCAGGCGCAGAACCTCGACGACACGCTCCTCGGGGACGCCTAGAACCTCGGCGATCTGCTCGGGGGTCGGCTCGATCGAGTTCGCCTGGAGCAACGCGCGCTGCAGTCGCACCACGCGGTTCATCAGCTCGACCACGTGGACGGGGACGCGGATGGTGCGTGCCTGGTCGGCCAGGGCGCGGCTCATCGCCTGCCGAATCCACCAGGTCGCGTAGGTCGAGAACTTGTAGCCGCGCGCGTAGTCGAACTTCTCGACCGCGCGGATCAGGCCCAGATTGCCCTCCTGGACCAGGTCCAGGATCGACATGCCGCGGCCGATGTACCGCTTGGCGATCGAGACGACCAGGCGCAGGTTCGCCTCGATCAGCTTGCGCTTGGCCGACTGGCCGTGCAGCACCAGCACGTGCAGGTCGCGGCGGTCCTCGGCGCGCAGGTCGAAGGAGTGCAGCAGCTTCTCGTCGGCGAACAGGCCGGCCTCGACCGCGCGGGCCAGTTCGACTTCCTCGACCGCGGTCAGCAGCGGGATGCGCCCGATCTCGCGCAGGTACTGGCGGAACAGGTCGCCCGCGGGGCCGGCGGAGTCGGCCCAGGCCGCGACGTGCGCGTCGGCGGCCTCCTGCTCCTGGACGGTGGGCTCCTCCTCGGCCTCGGTCTCGGCCAGCTCCTCCGAACCGGGCTCGCGGGCCCCTCGGGCTGTCGACGACGCGGCACCGGACGTCGGAGTGGACCCCTCGGCGTCGGCGGCCTCTTCGTCCGCGTCCGCGTCCGCGTCCGGGGCCGCAACACCGTTCGCGGCGCCGTTCGTGGCGGTGGCCGTCGTACCAGCGTCGGCGGCGGTCTCGCGGTTTACGGGCAGCGGCATGACCAGGGCCAGCGGCAGCTCTTGGGTGTCAGCGAGGTCGGCGGCCTCCGGAGGCGCCGCCTCGGCAGTTCCCGTCGCTGTTTCACGGGGCGGTGCGACCACGGACAGGATGCGGTCGGCGCGTGACTGCGCGGCCGGCTTCCCGCCCGGTGTGGGTCCGACGATGACACGTGCGAGGGCGCGGTCCATACGAACTCCGTCCACTTAACCGGCCAGCGCGCCGGGCCGCCGGGAACTTCCTTGTCCCCGCACGGTGCCCGAACTCCCGAGCGTCACTGGCAACTCGTGCACCGCGCCCCCGCCGGATCGGCGGCACGGTCGGTTCCACACGGTGTGGATTCCACGACTCCCCCTTACCCCGGCACGCACCGTTTCGCGCCTCTTGACGGGCAGGAACTTCGACGAATCCTTGTGATTGGCGGCCCTTCGCCAGGTCGCGCGGCGGTCTGCGCGGCATGCGCCGGGACCGTGCTACGCCCCCGGCGCCCGCGACCGGCGCGGTCCTCCGATGTCTAGACCGTTTCAATCCACTGCGGACGTCGGTCGGCGGCCGCCGCCATGATCAGTTCATTGATCGAGCGAGGAGAAAAGGCCCGAGCGGAAGATGTTCAGCTCGTTCAGCTCGACCGACAGGGCCAGGTACTCCTCGGCCTGGGCGGCCGGGTCCAGGCGGCGCAGTCGGGAGTGGGTCGCGGCGCGGCGCTGCTCGACCGCGTCAATCCAGATACGGGTGATCAGCTCGGTCGCGTAGCGGGCGTCGACGACCTGTACGCCCTTGGCGTTCTCGCGCAGCATCGGCGGCTCCACGGCGAGCCGGTTGATCAGGGTGCGCACGGCGTCGTCGGACGCGGCGGCGGTCACGGTGCCCAGCCACTGCACCGGATCGGTCACGGCCACGGTCCCGCCGACGGCGACGATCGCGGTGTGCACGGCGGCGTAGCCGGGCGTGGTGAACTCCTCCGCGCCGAGGCCGTCGAAGGCGGCGCCGGCCAGCTTCGGGTACTGCAGCGCGAGCTTGAGCGCCTCGCGCTGGCGGCGCGAGGAGGGGTCGCTCGGCTCGGCCAGCATCGGGTTCGCGGCGGGGGCGGACGGCGCGGGCGCGCCGTTCTGCCGGTGCGCCGAACCCGGCGCCGCCTGTGCGGCCGACGGCGCGACACCGTTGGTGGCGGCGGTGTTGCGCGACGCGCTGCGGTTCGCGCGCGGCGCCGCGCGGCGCACCTCGGCGGCGACGGTGCGGTTGTCGTCGATGCCGAGCCAGCCGGCGAGTCTGCGTTCGTACTCCGGGCGCAGCGCGAGGTCGTGGATGGACGCGACGATCGGCGCGGCGGCCCGCAGGGCCCGGACACGGCCCTCGGCGGTCTCCAGGTTGTACTCGGACAGCCGGGTGCGGATCACGAACTCGAACAGCGGGATCCGCGCGGTGATCAGGTCCCTGACGGCGGCGTCGCCGCGGGCGATGCGCAGCTCGCACGGGTCCATGCCCTCGGGCTGCACCGAGACGAAGGTCTGGGTGACCCAGCGCTGGTCCTCGATGAACGCGCGCAACGCGGCCTTCTGGCCGGCCGAGTCGCCGTCGAAGGTGAACACGACCTCGCAGCCGAGGTACTGGTTGCGGTCGGCCAGCAGACGTCGCAGGATCTTGATGTGCTCCTCGCCGAACGCGGTGCCGCAGGTGGCGATCGCGGTGGTCTCCCCGGCCAGGTGACAGGCCATCACGTCGGTGTAGCCCTCGACGACGACCGCGCGCTCCTGCTTGGCGATCTCCTTGCGTGCCAGGTCGAGCCCGTACAGGACGGAGGACTTCTTGTAGAGCGGCGTCTCGGGGGTGTTGAGGTACTTGGGCGAGTCCTTGTCCTCGCTCAGCCGCCGCGCGCCGAAGCCGATGACCTCGCCGCCGACGTCGGCGATCGGCCAGACCAGCCGGTCGCGGAACCGGTCGATGGACCCGCGCCGGCCCTCTGAGGCCAGCCCGCCCGTCAACAACTCCTTGTCGGTGAAGCCACGACTGCGCAGGTATCGCACGAGCACGTCCCAGCCGGCCGGCGCGTAGCCGACCCCGAAGCGCTCCAGCACGTCGGCGTCGAAGCCGCGGCCGGACAGGAACTCGCGGCCGTGTTTGGCACCGGGTGTGTCCAGCTGTTCGCGGTAGAACACGGCGGCTGCCTTATGCGCTTCGAGCAGCCGCGCACGCTCACTGGTCTCGGTGCGCTTGGTGTAGCCGCCCTCGGCGTACCGCAGTTCGATCCGCGCGCGCCGGGCCAGCTGCTCGACCGCCTCGTTGAACGAGAGGTGTTCCAGCTTGATCAGGAACGAGAAGACGTCGCCGCCCTCGCTGCATCCGAAGCAGTGCCACAGCCCGCGCGCGGGCGTGACGTTGAACGACGGCGACTTCTCGTCGTGGAAGGGGCACAGGCCGGACAGGGAGGCGCCGCCGGAGGCGCGCAGCGCGACGTACTCCCCCACCACCTCGTCGATCCGGGCCCGCTCACGCACCAGCGCGACGTCCTCGGTGCGGATCCGGCCGGCCACGGGCGGAGTCTACGTGCGCCTGGCGACCGACCCGCGTCCGTACTGTGGATGACGTGTCGAGCCGTGCGCACCACCGGGCCGCACGCCCGTGGGC
>JBOHCW010000203.1:0-9637 GCA_050725375.1 Actinocrinis sp.
CCGGCGATCGACTCAGCCGAGGCGGCCGACGCGGCCGCGCGACTCGGCTGCGTCAGCACTCTTCATCTGGTGCGGGCGCTGACGGCGCGGACCGGCGGCCGCGCGCCCCGGCTGTATCTGGTCTCGCGCGGCGGCCAGGCGGCGGGCGGCAGCAACCAGGTCACCCAGCCGCAGCAGGCGCTCGGATGGGGCTTCGGCGCTGCCGTCGCGCAGGAGCACCCTGAATTGCGCGTCACCCTGGTCGATCTGCCCCCGACCGGCGGCGTGGGCCCGCTCTGGACCGAGTTGAGCGCCGGAGACGACGAACGGCAGGTCGCGCTGCGTGATGACGGCCGGTTCGTGCCGCGACTGGTGCGGGTCCGGCCGAACGCTCCCGGCGAGGCCGAGCCAGAGGTCGATGACGCCGTTCGCCACGTCCGCGCGGACAGGACGTATCTGATCACGGGAGGTCTCGGCGGCCTCGGCCGCGTCGTCGCGGAACGGCTCGTGCGGCGCGGCGGCCGCCACCTCGCCCTGATGAGCCGCAGCGCGCCGAGCGCCGAGGCACAGCAGTGGATCAGTACCCTGCAAGCACGCGGCGCCGCGGTGTACCCGGTACGGGCCGACGTCGCCGATCCCGTGGACGTTGCCGCCGCCGTCGACTGGATGCGCGCCGAACTCCCGCCGGTCGCAGGGATCGTGCATGCCGCGGGCGTGCTCGACGACGCGGTCGTCGCGAACCTCACGCCACAGCGCGTTCTGCGCGTACTCGCTCCGAAGGTGCTCGGCACCGTGCTGCTCACGCGGCTGCTGCCCGAAGCAGAACGCATCGTGCTGTTCTCCTCGGCCGCAGGCGTGCTCGGCTCGGCCGGTCAGGCCCCGTATTCCGCGGCGAACGCGTTCCTGGACGCGTGGGCGCACCACCTCGCGCTGACCGGCCGGTCGGCGCTCAGCCTCGACTGGGGCGCGTGGGCGCAGGTCGGCCTGGCCGCCGAAACGCGGGCGCGCGCCGCCTCGCTCAGCCGGTCCGGCCTGGTCGCCTTCTCCCCCGAGCAGGGCGGCGAACTGTTCGACCGCGTGCTTTCGGCGGGCCGCCGCCAGCTCGCGCCGCTCGCGCTGGACTGGGGGATGCTCAGCCTCGATCCGCACGCGGCCCGGGCCTTCCCGGTACTGCACGACCTGGTCCCCGCGCCGCGGGCCGCGTCGGGCGCCGCCGAACTGGTCGGCCGGATTCTGGCCGCCGCGACAGCGCGTGAGCAGACTGATCTGCTCGAAGGCTACGTGCGCGCGTCGGTCGACGAGGTGGCCGGCGTCGGCGCCGGGGCCGCGCCGACCACGGCGCTTAAAGAACTCGGTTTCGATTCGCTGATGATCGTGCGACTGCGCAACGCGTTCGTGCGCGACCTCGGCGTCGAACTGTCGGCGACGACGCTGTACGCCGCAGCAGACCTGCGCGGGCTCGTGGCGGCCCTGCGCGACGCGCTGGTCGAGCGCGGCGGGACCGGAGCATCAGCATCGCAGAACACGCACGCACAGGCCGCCGCCCCACGCGAGGTGCCGGAGTTCGAAGTGCACCCGGCGACACGTGACATCGTGCGTCTGCTGCGCGGCGGGCAACAGGGCACGCCGAGCGCCGCGCACACGATCGGCCTCGCGCTAAGGCTGACCGTGCCGGTGACACATGATCAGCTCGCGGATATGCTCGGCCGGCTCGCGGCCCGGCACGCCGCGCTGCGCACCGGATTCGTCCGCGGCGACGACGGCCGCCGGCAGCTGCGGGTGGAGCGTGAGGCCGCCGCGCCGCTGCTCGCCTGGTCGGTGGTCGAGGACAACTACGTCGACGTTGACATCGAAGACCACCTGCGGCTCCTGCTCGAACCGGCCTTCGACCTGGCGAAAGCGCCACTATGGCGGTTCGGACTGGTTGACGGCGGCGCGGCCGGCCAGACGCTCCTGTTCGGCGCGCACCACGGTGTCAGTGATCTGGCATCGCTGCTCATCGTGGCGAAGGAGATCGACCTCGAACTCGGTGCGGTGCGACTCGACGCGGCACCATCGAACCATGACATCGACCTGTTGATCCGGGCGCAACCAGACCGCGCCGATCCCAGTCCCGATCCCAGTCCCGACCTGTCCGCCGACACGGCGAGCGCGGCCGAGTGGCGCGCGTATTTCACCGGCAGCGAGCGACTGGAGCTCACACTCGCGCACCCGCGCCCGGACGTGCGCACGTTCCGCGCAGGCAGCCTCACCCTCGACCTGCCCGCCGAACTGACCCGCCGCGTCGCGGCGCAGGCGAGCCGGCTCGCGATCACGCCGGCGGCGTTCTGTCTCGGCGCGCTGACCGTCATGCTCGCCCGCGGGCGCGGCCGTGACCGGTTCGCGCTCGCAGTCCCCGTGGACACGCGCATCCACGCGGACGCGTTCGGCGCAGTCGGCTTCTTCGGCATCCCGGTGCCGTTTCCAGCCGAGGCCATGCCCGGCGAGCGGATCGACGACGTGCTGCGCCGCACCGACGCGCGGCTGAACCGGGTGCTCGCGAAGGGCGCGATGTTCTCCGACACGCTCGCGGCGCTGGCCGCACAGGGCCTCTACCGTCCGAATGCGCCGATGGTCGAGGTCTACTTCAACTACGTGCGCGCGGACGGGGGTGAGTTGCAGCATTCGTACGTGCTCCCGGCCGGCACCGGATACTCCGACCTCGACCTGATGATCACCATGACGCCGGACGCCGAGCGCGTTCGCCTGGATTACAACCTCGACATCCTCGACGAGGCGAACTGCGCCGCGCTCGGCCGCGACTTCCTGCGCGTGCTCTCGGACGCAGCTGACGACCCCGAAACGCCGGCCCGCCCCGAAACCCCACTGCCGGACGCTCCAGCGACCGTGGCCACGCCCGACACCGACACCGACACCGAACCGGCGAATACGCTCGCCCTTGCCGCCACTTTTGCACTCGGCGTCCTGCCAAAGCTCTGCGAAACCGCGCTCAAAGCGCAGCCGCCGAACGGCGAGTCCGGGAGCGTGACCAGGACAGTGACGGTGCACGCTACCCAGTCCACTGACATCGACGCCGCGATGCGCGCCTTCCCGGCAGCGCGATCGGCTGCCCGCGTCGTGTTGCTGCGAGCAGGCGACCTGACCGACGACGTGACGTCCGCGATAACGGCCGCGATAACGAGGGCGGCGGCACAGCGCGCAGGCTCACTTCTCGTAGTCGGCATCCTGCCAACCCGGGACCACGCCGAACGAGACCTCGTGCTCCCACCCGACATCACAGTCCTGCGCGGGGCCGACTGGACACGCGACCACCCCGTCGACGATATCTACAACGCCTCGCCCGCCGACCCCGCCGATCCACGCCGTTCGCCATACACCGTGCATTTCCAGGCCGCCGTAGCACTCACGCTCGCCCGCACGCTCACCGAGCCCGCACGCCGTCTCGATCCGCCGGACACGCACGCGACGTCGAGAAAAGGGCTGACCATAGGAGGCCCCCGATGAACGAGGTGAACAGCGGCGGCCGGCGCATCGTCAGCGATTCGCCACCCAAGGCGCCGCCCAACGCCGCCGATGACTTCACCGACAGCGCCACGGCGGTGCTCCTCAGCACGGCGACAGCACAGCGCGCCGCCCCACCCCTGACTCCCGGTGCACCGACCCAAAGTCACGCCGGGTGCGCACTATCACAGTGGCCGAATACCGCAGTGCTGTCGGACATCGATCGGGAACGCAATCACCTCGTCGATGGGGTCTTTGACATCGCCTCCGACAGCTCGGGCCGTTCGCCGTACAGCGTGCACTCCCAGGCCATCGCCGCACTCACGTTCATGTTCATGTTCACAGTGACGGTCACAGAGCCCCTGCGCCGATTCGCTGCGCGGGACGCCGACCCCACGACGAGAGAAGGACTGACCGTGGCAGGCTCCCGATGAACGAGGTGATCAACCCCGGTGGCCTCAGTGTCGCCGAACTGCTTGCCAAAGCGCTGCCCGAGGCCGCCGACTCCGCGCCCACTGGCTCCGAGCCCGCCAGTCCCGAGACGACCGCCGCGCACACCGTTTCGGCACACGACGTGGACCGTGTCGCCGCGATCATCATCGCCGAGGCGGCCACGTTGCTGCCCGACGCTGCGCTTGGACCGCAGATCGACCTGTTCGACGTCGGCGGCACTTCGCTCACCGCTGTCGGCCTCGTCGGCGCACTCGCCGACCAGCACGGCATCGTGCTCGGCGTGGACCAGATATTCGCCGACGCGCGACCGCAGCGCTTGGCCGAGCGTTGGCTCGCCTCGCAGGGTGCTGAGGTCCTGGCGGTCCCGGCGGTCCCGGCGGACGCACGTGACGCCGTGCCGGCACCGCCGCGCCCGTTTCCGCTCAAAACCGTCGACCCGGACGAAGACCTCGCGCTCATCCTCGCCGACCTCGCCGAGGCCGACCGGCTGCCCTGGTCCTCGTCGCCCCCGCTCGCCGCTCCACAGCGCATACTACTGACCGGCGCGACCGGCTTCCTCGGTGGCCATATGCTGCTTGACCTGCTGCGACACAGCGACGCGCACGTGTACTGCCTCGTGCGCGCATCGTCCGAGCAGGAGGCCGCCTCGCGGCTCGGCTCCGCACTGGCCGGGTACTCGCTGCCCTGGTCGTCGGAGGTACGGCGGCGGATCACGGCGCTGCCCGGCGATCTGCGGCGGCCGCGTCTCGGGCTTTCGGACGAGCTGTGGGACCGGCTGGCGGACGAACTCGACTCGGTCGTCAGCGTCGGGGCGGCGGTCGACTTCCTGCGCGGCTACCCGTCACTTCGCCAGAGCAACGTGCTCGGTCCGCTCACCCTCGCCTCGCTCGCCGCGACCGGACGGCCGAAGCCGCTGCACCACGTCTCGTCCATCGCCGTGTTCAACGAGGTCGGCATCGCCACGATGGGTGAGGACGACCCGGTCGCGCACATCGACCGCCTGGTCGCCGGGTACGACAAGTCCAAGTGGGCGGCCGAGGCCGCGCTGCGCCGAGCCCGCGACCATGGACTGGTGGTCACGCTGCTGCGGCCCGGCGGCATCGGCGGCCACACCAGGACCGGCGCGTACAACCCGCTGGATCTCAGCAGTGGCCTGATGTCCGCGTTCACCCGGCTGCGTACGGTGCCCGCGTTCCGGTACCTCAACTCCGCGCCGGTCGACTGGGTCAGCCGCACGGCGGTCGCAGTGATCTGCGAACCTTCGGCCTGGGGCTACAACTACAACCTCGCCGGCACGCCCAACACCCTCGACGACGTGGTACGCGACATGGCGCTGGGCGGCATGAACGTACGCGTGCAGGACTGGGACCAGTGGCGGGCCCGGACACTCGACCGGCTCGCCGCCGAACCCGTGCCAGAGCTCGAATTCCTCACTCGGCTGCTGAACAGTGCGACGGCGCTCAAGCTGTGCGAGGCCACGCTGACCGGGCCGGCCGTCGCCGGCGAACGCACCGACGCGTTCCTCGCGGCGCGCAACCTGCCGGCCGCGACCCGCTATGACGCGCGCGCGCAGCTCAAAACGCTCGAACGGCTCAGCCTCGACGGTCTTGCCCGGCTGCCCGACCGCGTCGACCAGCCGTACCTGTGGTTCTCCGAGACGATGGAGGGCCGGCTCACGGCCGTCCCTCTCGCGGACGCACGGAACCCGACCGTCGCAGAGGTCGCATGCTCGCTTTCGCTCACGCTGTCGATCGCCGGCATGTACCAGCTGGTCGCGCAGGGCCGTATCGACGTACGCGGCACGTTGTCCTGCTCGTCGCTGCACCCTGACCCGCTCGTCGTCGAGCACGGAGACGTCCAGGTTCGGCCGCAGCAGGGCATCGCGGAACGGGACGGCCTCGACCACCCGCTGCTGCGTTATCGCCTGGTGCTCGGCGATCGGGACGGGCAGCGGTACTGGCTCGACGGCGTGAAGTACGCGCGAGCCCGCCGCGACGTGTGGCGGCAGACCAGGGCCCTGACGGTCAAGCTGGGCCGCGAGGGCGAACCGGCGAGCCTCGCCGGCGAGGTGGTGGTGCCCGCAGGCGGCTACCTGCGCGAACAGATCGACGGCATCCGGGTCGACCCGCGGCTCTCGCCCCGCGAGCAGCGCGCCGCCAAGCTCGCCTGGCTGGTCTGGTTCGGCCGCGAGATGGGCGCCGGCCTGGTGCGGCCCTTCGCCCGGGCCGGCGCCGAACTGCTCGACCTGCGCTCGCACCCGGTGCGGAAAGGGCGGAACCAATGACGGCCCCTGCGATCGAGAACTCGATAACGAACCCTGACACGGCCGCCGCCCGAAAGACGCTCGTCCCGACCAGCTTCGGCGTGACGCTGCGCCCGGCCCGCACCCGCCTCGACGGCGGCGCGCGGATCGAGGAGATCGCGTTCCTCGCCGGCGACGGCACGCCGTTGTGGCTCAGCCGCGTCGCGGTTCCCGGCGAGACTAAGAGGCCTGCGGTGCTCCTTCTGCACGGGCACACCGCCTCGTCCGAGATGTTCCTGCAGCCCGAGACCCGCAACCTGGTCGACGTCCTGATGGACGAGGGCTACGAGCCCTGGCTGCTCGACTGGCGCGGCAGCTGCCGTCTGCCCTACAACGAGACCGGCCGCACGTACACGTACGACGACGTCGCGCTGTACGACATCCCCGAGGCCGTCGAGATCATCAGGGCACGCATAGCCGACCGGCCGTTGTTCGTCGTCGCACACTGCCTCGGCGGTCTGTCGCTCTCGATGAGCCTGGTCGCGGGCCTGGTGCCGGGGCTGGCCGGCGTCGTCACCCAAGGGGTGTTCCTGACCCCGAAGCTGCCCGCGCGCACGTCGGTGCGCATGACGCTCGGCAACGAACTGTTGCGCTCGCGGCTCGACCACATCCCGATCGACGTGCGCAGGACCGGGCTGTGGTCCCGGTACACGGCACTGTTCGCCCTCGCCGCGCGCAAGGCCGACTGTCCGGACCCGACCTGCCAGATCCTGCATCACTCGGCCTGGGGCACCGGCGCCTCGCTGTTCGTGCATGAGAACCTCGCCGCCGCCACGCACGATCGGCTCGCCGAACTGCTCGGCCCGGCGCCGCTGTGGATCCTGCCGCACCTGCGCCGCATGGAGCTGGCCCACAGCGTGGTGCGCTGGCACGACGGCGACGAGCGGTACGCGGTGCTGCCGCAGAACGCGCTCGACGAGGCCGGCCGGATCGACACCCCGCTGCTGCTGATCGCCGGGAGCGAGAACGGCCTGTGGCTCGACTCGCAGCGGCTGTGCCACGAGGTGCTGACCAGCCGTCAGCCGCACCTCGACGTGCGCTACGAGGAGATCCCCGGCTACGGACACCTGGACGCGTTCATCGGGCGCGGCGCGGCGCTGGACGTGTTCGGACACATTCTCGACTTCTTGGGTCGGCACAGGTAATTCCACACAGGTAATTCCATACAGTCGCGGGCCCGCACACGCGATCGCACGCAGGTCATCCACGCAGGCCATAGTGCACATAAGGAGTCTGGCATGCCTTCCACGCAGATCCCCGGACCGGCGGGCTCGCGCCTGCTCGGCTCGCTGCCCGAACTGCGCCGCGGCGCGCTGGACGTGTTCCGCGACGCGCAGCGCGAGCACGGCGACGTGGTGCGGTTCGTCGTCGGCCCGCGCCGGATCGGCAAGGAGATGTTCTGCGTCTTCTCCGCCGAGGCGGCGCAGCAGATACTGGCCACCGACGTGGCCAACTTCCGCAAGGACAGTACTTTCTACGAAGAGGTACGGCAGACCGCCGGCAACGGGCTGCTCACCAGTCAGGACGAGGACTACAAGCGGCAGCGAAGGCTGGTGCAGCCGCTGTTCACCCAGCGCCGCGTCGCCGAGTACGGGGCCCAGATCGTCGAGGAAGCGGCGGGCGTGCTGGCCGGCTGGCGCAAAGCGCCGGACGCGACCGTGGACGTTGTCGAGCAGATGGCGGAGCTTACCCTGCGTTCGACCGTGCGCATCCTGTTCGGCGCGGACTTCGACGTGGCGCTGGACACGATGGTCCGCACGTTCGGCGTGACCAGCGACTACGTCCGCCGCCGCAGCTTCGCGCTGATCCGCACCCCGCGCGGCTGGCCCACCCCGGCCAACCGCAGGGCGGCCGCCGCCGCGGCCGAGATGTACGAAGTCTGCGACCGAATTATCGCCGAACGACGACGCGACGGCGTGCGAACGCACGACCTGCTGACCCAGCTCGTCCAGGCGCAGAACGCCGAGGACGGTCGGCTCGACGCGACCGAGGTGCGCGATCAGGTCCTGGTCTTCCTGCTGGCCGGCGCGGAGACAACCGGCACGTCGCTGGCCATGGCGCTGCACCTGATGGCGACGCATCCGCACGTCCAGCGGAAGGCGCGCGAAGAGGTGCGCCGGGTCCTCGGCGCACGTACTCCCGAGTCGGGCGACTACGAGCGACTGCCGTACCTGGCCATGATCTTCAAGGAGGCCGTGCGCCTGTACCCGGCTGGCGCCTTCTTCACCCGCAAGGCGGTCAACGCCGCCGACATCGGTGGCTACACCATCCCGGCCGGCGCGGACGTGATCGGCGCTCCCTGGGTCATCCACCGCCACCCGCGCTACTGGCAGGACCCCGACCGGTTCGACCCGGAGCGGTTCGCTCCCGAGCAGGAGAAGGAGCGGCACCGTTACGCCTGGATCCCCTTCGGCGGCGGCCCGCGCGCCTGCATCGGCCGCCACTTCGCCATGCTGGAGGCGGTCCTGGCGCTGGCGATGATCCTGCGGGACTACGGGCTTGAGCCGGTGGATCGCGACGTGACGGTCACCATGGGCGTCACCCTGCAGACCGAAGGCCCCGTCCGATGCCGTGTACGCCCGATCCCACCCGAGCAGCGCAAGCAGCAGACCCAATCATCGAATGCTGCCACTCCCCGCGAGCAGCGTGAGCAACCCGAGCTGCACGAGGACCACGAACAGAACCCGCAAGCGGTCCCCCGGCCCGCATCCGGCCAGTGCCCGGTCGTGCACACTTAGCAAAGACGAGCCCTGCGAAAGTTTCGACTGGCGGCATCCAGTCGGCGATCACAGCGAGACCGATCGCACCACCGGCGAGTTAAGGTGTCGGTCCGTGGACGCGGATGACTGGCTTGCGGATACCCGCACCTCATACGACACGGTCGCGCGCAGCTATGCCGAGAAGATGCGCGACGCGCTGGCCGACGCACCGTTCTTGCTTGCGGCGTTGGGCCTGTTCGCCGACTCGGTGCACGCCGCCGGGGGCGGACCTGTGGCGGACGTGGGCTGCGGACCCGGGCACGTCACCGCACACCTACACGAACTCGGCGTCGATGCCTTCGGGGTCGATCTCTCTCCCACGATGGTCGAAGTCGCGCGCCGCGATCATCCCGGCCTGCGCTTCACGGCGGGCTCGATGACGGAACTCGGCCTGGCCGACGCCTCGATAGCCGCGCTGCTCGCCTTCTGGTCGTTGATCCACGTTCCCGACCAGGCGATTCCCACGGTCCTCGGGCAGTTCCGGCGGGTACTACGCAGTGGTGGCCCGCTGTTGCTCGGCTTCCATCTCGGCGACGGCTCGCAACTCAAGACGCAGGGTTATGGCGGTCATCCGATGAAGGTGTACGTGCACCGCCGCCCGGCCGACCGAATGGCGTCCTGGCTGGACAGCGCCGGGTTCATC
>JBOHCW010000204.1:0-3557 GCA_050725375.1 Actinocrinis sp.
GTGCCGCTGCTCGGCCAGGTGCCGATCGACGTGCGGCTGCGCGAGGGCGGCGACTCGGGCGAGCCGCTGGTGCTCAGCGAGCCGCACGCCCCGGCCGCCGAGGTGCTGCGCGGCATCGCCGACGCGCTGACGGCCAAGTCCCGCGGCCTGGTCGGCATGTCGCTCGCAGTGTCTCCCGCGGTGTCTCCCGCGGGGCATTGACGCCCGCGCGCCCGGCGACCCGCGGGTACCGCGCGGCATGACGCGGCGGGAATCGCGGTAGTTACCTTCACATGGACCTCGATCACGTCGTCATCTGGGTGGACGACCCGCTCAAGTCCGTCGACTTCTACGTCGACGTCGTCGGACTCGCCGCGGTGCGCGCGGAGCAGTTCCGGGACGGCGAGGCGCCGTTCCCGAGTGTGCGCGTCACCGAGCACTCGATCATCGATCTGACGCCGCGTCGGGACGCCGAGGCGGTCAACGCGATGACGAAGACGACCGCGTCGGCCGGTTTCCCGGTCAACCACGTCTGCATCGCGATGAGCAAACAGGAGTACGAGGCGCTGAGCGAGCGGCTGGAGGCGCACGGCGTGGACACCTCATCGCGGCGCGTCGTCACCTATGGCGCACGAGGCAACGCGCCGCACGCGTTCTACTTCCGTGATCCGGACAACAACGTCATCGAGGCGCGCTATTACGACGAGTGATGCGTAAGCCAAGAGGGCGGTGCGGTAAAGCGAGCGACATGCCTGTCAGGCGTCGTAGTCGTCCGGGCTCACGCGCGTGAAGGCGAGCGAGTACGCGGACACGCCGCGGCCGTACGCCGCCAGCAGACACTGCTGCGTGGCCGTCGCCAGCACCCATCCGTACTCGGACTCGCGGTAGTGGAACACCTGCGGCTGAAGGTCGACGGTCAGCGTCAGCAGCCGCCACGGCATGTCGCCGAGCCGGTCGGCGATCTGCGCGGCGAGTTCGCGCTGCTGGTCCATCCAGTCCTGACGCACCGCCACGTCCAGGTGCCACGGCCACTGCTCGTCCACCAGGGCGATGCCGGCCACGGCCGCGGCGGCGGCCACCGTGCAGGCCTCCACGAAGCCGCTCGCGGTGCCGTCGGGCCGCACTGAGGGACGGCGCGGCAGCGGCGCCATCGTCACCACGCTGACCGCGCGGCGCTGCGGGTCGCCGCCGGGGCGGCCGGTGGGGGCGTCGCCGTGCAGAAGGGTGCCGTACTGGACGGTCCCGTCGAGGTCGGTGCACAGGGAGCCCAGCCGCCTTTTACCGCGCCAGCCGGCGTCGAGCCCGTACCAGGGCATCCGGGCCGCGCGGAACCCGGTGTGGCCGTCCCGCGCGGAAGAGGAGGGTCCGGCGGACGCCGGGGCGGGGACGGGGGCGATGCCCGGTTCAGGCCGCGCCGTGATCGTCGGCGCGGGGTTCGGGGTCTGGGCCGGGCTGCTCAACACTCAACTCCGTGGATCGGTCACGTCGCGTCTGCGTCGTACGGCGGACGCTCGCCGGCGGCCAGGGAGCGCTCGGGGCGCGGGGCCGGTACGTCGTTCGCGGTGACGGAACGCAGGTCGCGGTTCAGTTCGTCGCGCATCTCGCGCAGTTCGTCGCCTTCGCCGAGCAGGTTCTTGCGCACGAAGGTCTTCGGGTTCAGGTCCTGCAGGTCGAGGCCGTCGAACTCCGGGCCCAGCTCGTTGCGCAGGTCCGCCCGGGCGTTGTCGCCGAAGGCGCGGACCTGGCGCAGGAAGCGCGCGGCGCTGGCCGCGGCCTGCGGCAGCTTGTCCGGACCGAACAGCACGACGGCGAGCACGAGCAGCACGACTATCTCAAGGGGGGAAAGATCGAAGAACATCGCGGTGCTCCGGCGTTCGCGGCGGGGTTGATCCGGTCTTGGGGACCGCTGTCCACAGTAACCGCCCGGGGCGCCGGTCAGACAGAGGCCAGGCCGCGAGCTTCGGGAACCTTCGCGGAAAAGATCATCCGAGAGGGCGGGGCGATAGAGAAAGCGGCCGCCCGTGGGCGGCCGCAGTACTGCTGCTGTCAGCTGGTCGTGCTATCGGCTGGTCGGGAAGGGCCGGCTCAGGAAGGACGGCTCGACCAGCGAGATCGACCCGCCGCGCCGGATCGGATTGGCGATCCGGCTGACCGCGCCGGGCTCGCCGAGCCCGGACTCATGCTCGTCGGGCAGTTCGCCGATCGGGCGCAGTCCGACCGCGAACTCGGGCAGGAAGGCGGAGGAGCGGCCGAGGAAGCCGCCGACCTGCGGCGGGGATCCCGCGGGCGGCTCCGGCGGACGCTCGGTCTGCGGGATCTGGAACAGCGCCGCCATCAGCCGGGCCGAGGGCTCCGGCATCGGCATCGCGTCGAGCTGCGTCTTCAGGGTCCGCTCGGCCTCGACCAGCGTGCGGCACTGCGCACAGCCGGCCAGGTGCGCCAGCGCGCGGTCGCGGTCGTCGTGCGCGAGCTCACCGTCGACCAGCGCCCCGAGGCGGGCGCCGAGATGTTCACTGAACCGGCCCATCACAGCTTTCCCTTCCCGCCGCTCGCGCGCTCCGCGTCGTCGATGGTCTCCAGCGGCGGCAGTTGCGTCGCGCCGGGCGCCCGATGGGCCAGGGCCGCGCGCAGCTGGCTGCGGCCGCGGTGGATCCGGGACCTGACGGTGCCCAGCTTCACCCCGAGCGTCGCCGCGATCTCCTCGTAGGACAGGCCCTCGATGTCGCACAGCACCACCGCCGCGCGGAACTCCGGGGCCAGATCGGCCAGCGCGCGCTCGATGTCGGCGTCGAGATGGTTGTCGAAGTACGCCTGCGCCGGCGTCGGCTCCCGGCCGGCCAGCCGGTCCGCGGCGTCCTCGGCCAGGCCCTCGAAACGGATCTTGGCCTTGCGCCGCACCGAGTCGAGGAACAGGTTCGTGGTGATGCGGTGCAGCCAGCCCTCGAATGTGCCCGGCGTGTAGCTGGACAGCGACCGGAACACCCGGACGAAGACCTCCTGGGTCAGGTCCTCGGCGTCGTGCGGGTTGCCGGTCAGCCGGTAAGCGAGACGGTAGACCCGAGCGGAATGCGTACGGACGATTTCCTCCCACGTCGGGAGGCTCCACTGTGCTTCTTGAGCGTCCAGCTCGGCTTCTTGAGCGTCCCGCTCGGCTTCTTGAGCGTCCCGCTCCGGCTGAGCAGCGTTCCGCTCGGGCTGAGTAGCGTGCGTGGCCGGCGATTCCTGTCGGCCGGCCTCCTCCAACAATCCATCCTCCGGGTCACAGAGTGCCGCGCCTGTCACCATCGTGCCCTGGATTCTTCCGTTGCGCCAGTTTGTGTCCGGTCAGCCGGGCCTGCGGGCTCGGGCGAGCCCTTCTCAGGCCCGTTACGTATCGCAAGAGCTAACGGCCTAAGCCTCGGCGGAGTTCCCGGACCTGCATACCTGGCGCTAGGCTGCTGCAGGTGGGGCCCCTTGCGTACACCGCCGGATACCTGCCCGAGGACGAGCCGCTGCTGGCCGCGAGGGCTAGTGCGGCCGACCTCGGCGGCACCGAACCGGTCCTTCCGGCCGTCGGCGCCGCCCTGCGCTTCCTGGCC
>JBOHCW010000205.1:0-9793 GCA_050725375.1 Actinocrinis sp.
ACCGAGGGCGGCCTGATCGCGGTCTCGCCGGAGTGGGCCGTCGACGACTTCGTGCTGGACACCGCCGGTCCGGCCGAACTGGACGCCCGGCTGCGGCTGGCCGTCCAGCGCCGGGCGAGCGCGCTCGCGCCGGTGTCGGATCAAGTGACCGTCGGCGAGTTGACCATCGACGAGAGCACCTACGCCGCGCGGCTCGGCGGCGCGGCGCTGGACCTGACCTACAAGGAGTTCGAGCTGCTCAAGTTCCTCACCGCCCACCCGGGTCGGGTCTTCAGCCGTGCGCACCTGGTGCAGGAGGTGTGGGGTTACGACTACTTCGGCGGCACCCGGACCGTGGACGTGCACGTGCGGCGGCTGCGCGCGAAGCTGGGCGCCGAGCACGAGCAGCTGATCGGCACGGTGCGCAATGTCGGTTACCGCTTTGTAAACCCGGAGAAACGCGCGGACCGCGAAGCGGTACGGGTGTGACGCACCGCTGCATATCGTCACGGCCGGACACCGGTGTTAAGGCTGTCGGCGGATGCGCATCATGTGATGTTGTGCTTAATCTGACGCTGTGACAGAGACGAACGCCGGCCTGGAAAGTGCGACCGACCGGCTCGTGGACGTCGACCGGAACGCGGCGGCAGATCTGGTGCGTGAAGTCGCCGAGGCTGACGGCACCGCGCCGCTCTCTGAGGACGGCCAGCTCGCCTTAACGCACGGCCGATCCGGTGCACGTCACTTCGTTTGGCGCGATGCGGCCACAGGCGCGGACGACCGCACGCGCGCCGTCCTCGGTTACCTGTACCTAAGCTCCGCCGACGACGCCGGAGACCGCACCGCCGAACTGTGCGTCGCGCCGAAAGCCCGGCGACGCGGCATCGGTCGCGCGCTCGTGAATGCCGCGCTCGACGCGTCGTCGGGCGCGTTACGCATCTGGGCACACGGCAGTCTGCCGGGCACGTCCGACTTCGCCGCGCTGCTGGGATTCGCGGCGGTGCGCGATCTTCGCCTCCTGGAATCGGTGGTCACGCGAGACGACGCGGCCCGTTTCACGCCGCCGCCCGCACCCGACGGCGTGACGATCACGACCTTTCGCCCCGGCGCGGACGAGGCGGCGTGGCTCGCGCTGAACTCCCGCACCTTCGCCCATCACCCGGAACAGGGCGCGTGGACCGAGCGCGACCTGGCCGAGCGCGAGGCCGAGTCGTGGTTCGACCCGGCCGGCTTCTTCCTCGCGCGCGACACGGACGGCTCGGCTGAGGCAGCCGGAGCCCTGCTCGGCTTCCACTGGACCAAGGTTCACCCGGCCGGCGAATACGGACCCGGCCCGGTCGGCGAGATCTACGTGCTCGGCGTGGACCCGGACGCCGCCGGACGCGGCCTCGGCCGACTGCTGGCCCTCGTCGGATTACAGCATTTGGCACAACTCGGTCTTAATACCGTCATTCTGTACGTAGATGGAGACAACGTACCGGCCGTACGGTTGTACGCGTCACTGGGATTCCGCGACCGGACGATCGACACCCTGTACGAACGCGGCGGAGCGGGGTAAGAGCGACCCAAGCGGACAAGTGGAAGGGCCGCCCCGCCTCGGTCGCCCGGTGTCCGTCCGGCCGATACTCCCCGTTCACCTTCCCATGCGAGAGTTGGATCATGGAACCGGTCGCCGAGCTCCCCCGTTTCCTCGACCGCGAGTCGTCGTGGCTCCAGTTCAACAGCAGGGTCCTCGAACTGGCGGAGGACAAGGAGGTCCCGCTGCTGGAGCGGGCCAAGTACGCGGCCATCTTCGCCAACAACCTCGACGAGTTCTTCATGGTCCGGGTCGCCGGGCTCAAGCGGCGCATCGCCACCGGCGCGGCCGGCGTCACCGCCTCGGGACTGACCCACCGCGAGGTGCTGCAGCGGATCTGGGCGCAGACCAGGGAGCTGATGACCCGGCACGCCCGGGTCTTCCAGGAGCAGCTGCGCCCGGAGCTGGCCGAGCACGCGATCGAGATCCTGCGCTGGACCGATCTGGACGCCGGGCAGCAGGAGCAGTTGTACGCGCTGTTCCGCGAGCGGATCTTCCCGGTGCTCACGCCGCTGGCCGTCGACCCGGCGCACCCCTTCCCGTACATATCAGGGCTCTCGCTCAACCTCGCCGTGCTGGTGCGCAACCCGGTCACCGGCAACGAGCACTTCGCGCGCGTGAAGGTGCCGCCGATGCTGCCGCGCTTCGTGGAGGTCAGCACCGGCCGGTTCATGCCGCTGGAAGAACTCATCGCGGTGCACCTTCCGCACCTTTTCAACGGTATGGAAGTCCTCGGCCACCACACGTTCCGCGTCACGCGTAACGAGGACGTGGAAGTAGAGGGCGACGAGTCGCAGAACCTGCTGGAGACGCTGGAGCGCGAGCTGGTGCGCCGCCGGTTCGGCCCGCCGGTGCGCCTGGAGGTCGAGGAGACCATCGACCCGGCGGTGCTCGAACTGCTGGTGCGCGAGCTGGGCGTCAACGAGCAGGAAGTGCTCAGCCTGCCCGCGCCGCTGGACCTGACCGGCCTGTTCACGGTCGGGGACGAGGACCGCCCGGAGCTGAAGTTCCCGCCGTTCGCCACCGCCCTGCACCGCGATCTGGCCGAGTACGAGACGAGCACCTCGATCGACGTGTTCGCCGCGATGCGCCAGCGCGACATCCTGCTGCACCACCCGTACGACTCGTTCACCACCTCGGTGCAGGCCTTCCTGGAGCAGGCCGCCGAGGACCCGGACGTGCGCGCGATCAAGCAGACCCTTTACCGCACCAGCGGCGACTCGCCGATCGTGGACGCGCTGGTCGACGCGGCCGAGGCGGGCAAGGAGGTGCTGGTCCTGGTCGAGATCAAGGCCAGGTTCGACGAGCACGCCAACATCGTCTGGGCGCGCAAGCTGGAACAGGCCGGCTGCCATGTGGTCTACGGCCTGCTCGGCCTCAAGACACACTGCAAGCTCTCGCTGGTGATCCGGCTTGAGGGCAACAAGCTGCGCCGCTACTCGCACATCGGCACCGGCAACTACAACCCGAAGACCGCGCGCCAGTACGAGGACCTGGGCCTGCTGACCACCGACCCGCAGGTCGGCGAGGACCTGACGTACCTGTTCAACCGGCTGTCGGGCTACTCGCGCACCACCAGCTTCCGCCGGCTGCTGACCGCGCCGAACGGCCTGCGCGACGGGCTGATCGAGCGGATCGACCGGGAGCGGGAGAAGCTGACCGGCGGCCGGCGCGGGGCGGCGCGCACCGCGCGCATCCGGATGAAGATGAACTCCCTGGTGGACGAGGCGGTCATCGACGCGCTGTACGCCGCCTCGCGGGCCGGCGTGCCGATCGACGTGGTCGTGCGCGGGATGTGCGCGCTGCGGCCGGGCGTGCCCGGGCTGTCCGAGACCATCAGGGTGCGCAGTGTGCTGGGCCGCTTCCTGGAGCACTCGCGCGTGTACGTGTTCGGCGACGAGGCGCCGGCCGGTCCGACCGGGCGCGGCGCGAGCGAGCCGCCGGAAGTGTGGATGGGGTCGGCAGACATCATGCACCGCAACCTGGACCGCCGGGTCGAGGCGCTGGTGCGGCTGACCGACCCGGCGCACCGGCGGGAGTTGGCCGGGCAGATCGACATGGTGTTCGAGGAGGACGCCGCCTGCTGGGAGCTGGGCCCCTCCGGCGAGTGGGTCCGGCGCGTGTCCCCGGACGGGCGGCCGCTGCGCGACGTGCAGGAGTCGCTGATCGAGGCGCGCAACCAGCTGCTCGCGGCCCGGCGGGCCAGGATGGGCTAGCCGGTCGCGGCAGGGCGGCACATCGCAGTCCAAAACGCAGTCCAAGGGGGACGCTTCGCACCGCGCGCCGTGGTGCACCGACCGTCGGGAGCTGGGAATCATGCAACGGGGTGGGCCGAAGTGACCACAGCGCGACAGCGGGCCGGGGCGCAGCCGCCGGACGACCCGCCGCCGGCACCCCAGGCGCTGGAGGTGCTGCGCGGGTACCTGTCCGCGCAGAGCGCCGCGTTCCTGGCCCAGCTGCCGCGGCTGCGGGAGGGCAAGCCGGAGGCCTCGCACAAGATCCGGGTGGCCTGCCGCCGCGCCCGCTCGATGCTGCGCACCTACCGTCCGCTGCTGGACGGCGAGTGGGCCGACGGCCTGGCCGCGCAGATCGCCGAGTTCACCGAGATCGTCGGCCCGGAGCGGGACCTCGAGGTGGTGCGCGAACGGCTGCTCAGGGCGCTCGACGACCTCGGCGACGAGTCCTCCGGCGCCGTCAGGGCTCGAACGCTGCTGGACCGGATGCTGCGCCGCGAGTTCGCCGTCGCGCACGAGGCCACCCTCGCCGCGCTGGCCGGTCCGCGCTTCCACGCCCTGGCCGACCAGCTCGCGCTCGCCCCGGAGTCGCTGCCCGGCGGGCCCGGGGCGCACGCGCCGGCGACCGAGGCGCTGTACCCGCTGGTGACCAGGACCTTCGAGCTGGTGGAGAAGCGGGTCGCCGCGCTGCCCGACCCGCGTAAGCAGAGCGCGCAGTCAGCGCTGGCGGACGACGAGACCGACGAGCTGTGGCACAAGCTGCGCATCGCGGCCAAGCGCTGCCGGTACGCGGCCGAGGTGTGCGCACCGGTCGCCGGCCCGGCAGCGGGTGAACTGGCCGACTGCATGACGCTGATCACCGAGGAGCTGGGCACCCAACAGGACGCGACCGTCGCGTCGACCGTGCTGCTGAGCGCGGCGCGCACGCCGCGGATCGCCGCTCCGACCGGCTTCGTCCTGGGCCGCCTGCTCGGCGACGCGCGCGCGAGCATCCTGCGCTCGCGCCTGGCCTTCCCGGTGCTGTGGGAGCAGGCGGGCGACCCGGCCAAACGGACCTGGCTCAACTGAGCGGACGCGATCCGAACTGGAGCATGTCGAAGCGAAGGGGGGCTGTTACGCATTGACTAACATGGTGCCGCCATGGCTTTGACCAGATCACATTCGTCCGCAAGCCCTGTCGAGGCGGCGGGCGCTCTGCTTTGGCGACCTGGTCCCGACGGTCCGGAGCTCGCACTGGTCCACCGACCGCGCTACGACGACTGGTCGTTCCCCAAGGGCAAGATGGATCCCGGCGAGCACATCCAGCTCACCGCGATGCGCGAGGTGTTCGAGGAGACCGGCCAGCGCATCCTGCTCGGCCGCCGGCTGCCCGCCATCTCGTACCCGCTGGCCGACGGCCAGATCAAGCACGTGCGCTACTGGGCCGCGCGCCCGGCGGCGAACGGCGACCTGGCCCGCTTCGAGCCGAACCACGAGGTGGACCGGGTCGCCTGGCTCACCCCCGCGGAAGCGCACGGCCGGCTGACCCGCCGCCTCGACGCGTCCGTCCTCGCATCGTTCCTCACCGCCCCGGTGGACACCGTCCCGATCGTGTTGCTCAGGCACGGCACCCCGGAGCGCCGTTCGAAGGCCTACGCCGACGACCGCCTCAGACCTCTGTCGGCTCAGGGCCAGGCCCAGGCCCGGGCGCTCACGGAACTGCTGGCCTGCTTCGGCCACGCCCGCATCGTCTCGTCCCCGGCCGTCCGCTGCGTAGACACGCTGCGGCCCTTCGCGGGCAGACAACGAACGATCATCGACATCGACCCCGCCCTAAGCGAGGCCGCGCACGCAGCCGCGCCGCGTGCGGCCACGTCGTGGATACGAGCCTTGATAGCGGACGGCGCGCCGACCATCGTGTGCTCACACGCGGAAGTCCTGGACAGCCTGCTCGCGGCGGCCCTAGCCGCCCACATGCCGACACCGCCACGTAAGGCCGCAGCGACGTCTGGTGTGGCAGACCCGCGTACGCGCGCGGCATATCCGGCGCATACGGCATCCGCCGGGCACGTTGACACGCCGTTACCGCCGCCGGTGGTGAACGGCCGCCCGTGGTCGCGCCGTGAGGCCGACCGCCTGCTGGGCACCGACCGCTCCGGCGGCCGCCTGGCACCCGGACGGGCCTGGATCCTCCACGTCACCCCGCGGCTGGGTCCGCGCCGTCAACCGCGGCTGGTGGCGATCGACCGCCTGCGCCCGTAACGAGGCGCCGTAGCGGAAAAGGACCAAAACGAGGCGCCGCCGCAGACGAGTGTGAGCGTGTGCGCGACGGTTTCGCGGCGAACGTACGCGTCGCAGACAATGGGATGACAGTACGTCCGACAATCATTCATGAGTACCGTTACGCGAACAGGCCAGGCTCGTTGCACACGGTGACGTCGCACTTCTCTTGAGGAGTCTGCATGACCGGAACCGGAACAGTCCTGTACGACGGCGCGCCCTCGACCACCGGGTCCCGGCCGGAGATCAGGCCCGGAACCCCGCCGCGCGCGGTACCCGACCAACCCGGAGTCCGGCCCGACATCACCCATTTCCTCCACGGACTCGTCGCCATCGCCAACGGCCCGGACTACTGCCTGTGCGGCCTTACCTGGCCCTGCGCCCAGCGCGCCGAGTGGGACTGCGCCTAGGGCTGTCCCGGGCTCTCGTCCTGAACCTGGGTATGCCCTTGAACCTGCGCCTGCGCTTGTTGCGCCTGTACGTGTGACGGCGTGCTCGCGCGTGGGCCGAAGACCGCTGCGGCGATTGCCGTCAGATCAGGGTCCTCCTGCTCAGGTCTCGCCGCCGCGTGCCTTACCGGAAGACGGCTTCCTGTAGGCGGCTCGTTCGGTGCTACGCGATGTAGGCCGCGTGGGTTGGTCGTAGCCGGCGGGAGGGCTGGAGTCTCTGCCGTACGACCTGCGCGCAGCGCCTTGGCCGCGTCGGAGTTGCCGGCGCCGCCCGAGGCGCGCGGGTCGCGTTGACCAGGCTGCGCCGCTTCGGCGTCAGCGAAGGCGAAAGGGAGTTCGTCCTCGACGAAGTCCTCGCCGAGCGCGTCCGATCCGTCCGCTCCCAGAGCGCCTGAGGACTCGGTCATGGCGCGGTCGGTGTAGACCAGCGGGCGCTCGATCTCGGTAACGATGTGCTTGACGACCTGCACGTCGCCGTTCACGTCCCAGACCGCGATGCCCGGGGACAGCGTCGGGATGATCTCCACGGCCCACCGCGGCAGGCCGAGCACCCTGCCGGTGGCCCGTGCCTCGTCCGACTTCTGCATGTAGATCGTGCGGGTCGAGGCCATCTTGAGGATCGCCGCGGCCTCCCTCGCCGCCGCGCCGTCCACGACGTCGGACAGGTGGTGCACCACCGCGACGAAGGACAGGCCGAGGCGGCGGCCGAACTTCAGCAGCCGCTGGAACAGCTGGGCCACCGAGGGCGAGTTGATGATGTGCCAGGCCTCTTCCACCAGGAAGATGCGCTTCTTGCGGTCCGGCTTGATCCAGGTGTGCTCCAGCCACACCCCGACGATCGCCATCAGGATCGGCATCGCGATCGAGTTGCGGTCGATGGTGGACAGGTCGAACACGATCAGCGGCGAGTCCAGGTCGATGCCGAGGGTGGTCGGGCCGTCGAACATGCCGGCCAGGTCGCCGTCCACCAGCCGGTCGAGCACCAGCGCCACGTCCAGGCCCCAGTCGCGCACCTCGTCCAGCGCGACGTTCATGTCCTCAGCGGCGATCGGCTTCGGGTCGCGCAACGCCTCGACCACTTCGTGCAGGATCGGCTGCACGCCCGCACGCAGCGCGTCCGTACGCACGGTGGCGTGTGCGGCCTTGAGTGCGTAACCGGCGCGCTCGTCGAGCGGGTGGCCGAGGGCGACCTCGATGATGGTGCGCAGCAGGGCGAGCTGGCCGGTCATCGTGATCGCCGGGTCGAGCGGGTTGAGCCGGATGCCCGCGCCGCTGCGGTGGTGCGGGTCGAGCCGGATCGGGGTCACCCCGAGCGCCTCCGCTATCCGGTTCCACTCGCCGACGCCGTCCTCGCCCTGCGCGTCGAGCACCACCACCTGGCGGTCCTTGAAGCGCAGCTGGCGCAGCACGTACGTCTTCTCCAGCGAGGACTTCCCGTTGCCCGACTCGCCGAGCACCAGCCAGTGCGGCGCGGGCAGCTGCTGGCCGTAGAGCTGGAACGGGTCGTAAATATAGCCCTTCCCGCTGTACACCTCCCGCCCGATGATCACACCGGAGTCGCCGAGACCGGGCGCCGCGGTCGGCAGGTAGATCGCCTCGGCCTGGTTGGACGAGGTGCGCACGGGCAGCCGCGCGGTGTCCTTCTTGCCGAACAGGACGGTGGTGAACGCGTCGGCGAGCAGGTCGGTCAGGGATCCACGGGCCATCGGGCTATCTCCGCACGCCGGTAGCGAAAGGCAGGGTGTTGACGAACGCGCGGTGGTGCTCGCGGTCGCACCACTCGAGCTTCAGGAAGGACTTGCCCGCCGACGCGCGGATCGTGCGCTTGTCGCGGGAAAGGGCCTCCGGCGAGCGCGAGGAGACGGTGATGTAGCCGACCAGGTTCACGCCCGCGGCGCCCGCGGCCAGGTCCTCGCCGCGCAGGTCCACCCGCGAGGAGTGGGCCCGCTCGCGCGGGTCGTCGATCCGGCCGAGCTTGGCCTGGCGGCGGTCCTCGGCGTCCACGTTGACCTTCTCGGTCAGCATCCGCTCGATCGCCACCTCGGTCGGCTCCAGGTCCATGGTCACCGACACGGTGCGGATCACGTCCGGAGTGTGCACCAGCAGCGGCGCCAGGAAGTTGACCGACACCGGGGTCAGCGGCCAGTCACGGATCCACGCGGTCGCGTGGCACCAGGGCTCGCCAGTCGCCGACTCGCGGGTCTTGGCCCGCAGGAACAGCGGCGCCGAGCCGTCGAACTCGGCCGGCCAGGCGCCGCGCTCGCTCATCGCCTCGCCGTGGTCGATCGGGTGCTCGGGGTCGTACATCGAGTGCACCAGCGACGCGAGCGCTGGCACGTCGAGCGGCCTGCGCACCTTTATGTCGGCGTCGGCCAGCCGGGCGCAGATGTCGCTGAGCTCACGCACCATGATGATGCACAGGCCACGGTCCGTATCCGCGCCGCCGGCCATAACGCGAGCCTCTGCGGCCAACTCGCGTGTGTAAGGCATCGATGCCGTCAGATACGCACGGTGCTGCTCGCTTGAGGTGGACACCATCGAGAGCAGATGTTCGTACGAATCGCGCAGCCACTGCGGCGCCTCGGGATCACCGCGCTTGAGCACGTCCTTGGTGTGCGCGTCCGGGTCGGCCGGAAGCGTGCGGGCGAGCATCTGAAGGCGCGTCACGAAGCCGTCGCCGTTGGCCACGTGCCGCAGCAGCGTGCCGAACCGGTCGACCAGTGCCTCCTGGTCCTCGGCGTCCCGGGAGCCGACGCCGGGGCCCTCGATCTCCAGCGTGCAGGTGACGGTGCTTCGTTCCAGGTGCATCAGGACCGCGAGCCGGTCCGGGCCGAAGTTCGCGGTCAGCCAGCGCACCTGCCCGATGCCCGGCGGTGTGCGGATCGGCAGCTCCGCGCCGCCGAGCCGGGTGCCCGCCTCGACCGCGGCCGACGCGTAGCGGCTCGCGCCGGTACGGGCCAGCCGCCGGAAGCTGCGGTCGATCTCGAACCACTTGTACAGGGTGCGGCGCCGGTAGGGCAGGAAGACCAGCGCTGCCGCGGCCGCCGGAAGTCCGATGATCATCAGGATCTTGAGGAACAGCGTGGGCACCACGAAGGCGGCGATCATCGCCAGCGCGCAGCCGACCACGAGCACGGCCAGCTCGCCGGTCTCCCGGTTGCGCCCGACGATCGCGTTCGGCTTGGCCTTGCCGATCAGGAAGGAGCGCCGCCGCTCGGTGCCCTCGGAGGTCACCGCCTACCGCCCCCCGCTGCCCGCCGCGCCGGCCCCGCGCCCGCCTCGTCCGCCGTCGCTGC
>JBOHCW010000206.1:0-6691 GCA_050725375.1 Actinocrinis sp.
TCGCGTACCACGGCAAGCTGAATGCCGCCGCACCGCCGGCCAGCACCAGCAGGCTCACCTCGGTGGCCGTATCGAAACCGAGCCCGAAGAGCAGGCCCACTGGGTAGATTTGCCACGGCTTGCTGACCGACTTCGTCAAGCCGCCGAGCCA
Source organism: Actinocrinis sp. (assembly GCA_050725375.1). Lineage (GTDB taxonomy): Bacteria > Actinomycetota > Actinomycetes > Streptomycetales > Catenulisporaceae > Actinocrinis. Next base: position 152 of record JBOHCW010000206.1, read on the forward strand.
GCGGTTCATGAAACCGCGACTGTTGAGCTGCTTTTCGAGCGCCGCCTCGTCGTAGACACCGCGGCGCATGTCGCGGAACACGCGCACGATGCCTACCAGGATCATCAGGTTCAAAATGCCGATGATGTAAAGGAACGCGCCCGACACGCTGGTACCGACGATCGGGGTGACGCTGTCCAGCGACGAATTCTCGTCTTGCATCTGGCCGGCGACAGACCGTACGCCGAGCGCCAACAGCACGCACAGGCCGAAGACGATCGTCGAATGGCCGAGTGAGAACCAGAACCCCACCGATACCGGTCGCTTGCCCTCGGCCATCAGCTTTCGCGTGGTGTTGTCGATCGCCGCGATGTGGTCGGCGTCGAACGCGTGCCGCATGCCCAGCGTGTAGGCGGTGATGCCGAGTCCGAACCCGAACACCTGCTTGCCGACCGTGTAATGGTTCGGCGCGACCAGAAGCGCCAATACGCCGAAGGCCGCGACGTGCATCAGCAGGATCACCGAGCCGAGACCCGCGACCCGGTAAGTGTCGCTTCGCCGCCATGCGAGCGAGCCGCCACCCGCCGCGCTCGCCGCGCTCGGGTTCGGCGCAACGGCTGACGCCGTCGGGGACACGTTCTCGGGCACGCTCACGCGGACCGCCTCCAGCACCTCGTGGATGGGCTCGTACGGTGCCGTGGCCGGTCTCCTGGCTGACGGGTCCGACGTCCCCGCTCCGCCTTCCCGGACGCTGCGCGTCCAGTGGCCCCGCCCCGGAGGGCGGAAGGAGCCGGAACTTCCCGATCACAGTGGCGAGGGCCGCTCCGGATTCGTGGCGGGCGCGTACCTATACGTGCGCTGATGTGCGGTGTCTCACTCGCGATGAGTTCCCGCGCACTTCACGCACGGCGTCGGCGACGCCCGCCGCTCACCGGTCTTCCCGAGCACCACGGCACGATGAACGTACCGATGCGCGGGTGCCTCTGCAAGTCTCATCAGTCGTGCAGGTGTTGCGAACCGGTGTACGCCACGCGTGCGCGAGGGCGAGAATGGGCGCATGCATCTGGTGCCCGCAGAACACGCCCATCGCCGCATCATCGACGAGCACCTGGTGTGCGATGCGATCGAGGGCATCGGTGACCAGACCGAACTGCGCACGTGGGCCGACCGCTTCGCCCTGCTCGCGGACCCCGGACGCCTGACCCTGCTGCGGGCGATCCGCGCCGTGCCCGACATCAGCGTCACGGACCTCGCCGTCGCGGCGGGCATGAACGACACCGCGGTATCGCAAGCGCTGCGTCTCTTGCGTGTCGCCGGGGCGGTCGCGGCACGTAAAGACGGCCGCGTGATGCGTTACCGGCTCGTCGACGACACGCTCGACCGGCTGCTCGGCCAGGCCGAAATGGATCGGACCGTCTGAGTCGCCTGGACCAGGTAACTGGCGCGCGGAGCGTCGTTCGTCGGCGCGTACTGGGATAGCTCGTCGAGCACATCCGCGGTGCGCAGGTCGCCCGCGTGAAGGATCGCGTCTGCCTTATGCAGATGCGCCGCGACGGCTAGCGGCAAAGTCCGCCAGCGCCGCGGCGCATGCGTGTCCGACAGGACGACGATCCGCGCGTGCGATCAGGCGTCAACCTGCTCGACGGTGACGCCGCGCCAGAACGCCACGTAGTCGCGGATCTGCTTGGCGGCGTCCTTGGGCTCGGTGTAGTACCAGGCGGCGTCCTGGTTGCTGGCGCCGTCGACCGTGACCGTGTAGTAGCTGGCCAGGCCCTTCCACGGGCAGGTGGTGTGGGTCTCGCTGGAGCCGAGGAACTCCGTGCGCACCGCCTCGGGCGGGAAGTAGTGGTTGCCCTCGACCACGATCGTCTTGTCGCTCTCGGCCAGTACCTGGCCGTTCCACGTCGCGCGCACCGTCATGACCACTCCGTTCCGCGGATCGAGATCCGCTGTTCCGAGCCCGCGCTCTTGCGCGGCCGCAACCTGTCTACGTAATCGTCAACGCAATTCCTCGGCCAAAAGATCCATCAGCAGGCCGTCGTGCCACGTGCCGTCCACATCGCGTTCGTACTCGCGCATCACGCCGACCGGGCGGAAGCCGGTCTTGGCGTAACAGTGGATGGCCGCCGTGTTGTCCGCCGCCGGGTCGATGGTGATCCGGTGGTGCCCGTGGTCGTCGATGATGTGCCGGGCCAGCGTGCGCACCGCGTCGGCGCCCAGGCCCCGGCCGTGCACCGACGCGGTCAGGTATATGTCGATGCTCGCGTGCCGGTAGTCCGGTTCGTCCTCGGCCGACCACTGGATCAGCCCGACGGTGCGGCCGTCGAGCTCGACCACCAGGCTGTGCGCCTCGCTGTCGGCCAGCTCGTCGGCCACCGTCGCGGCCAGGTCCCCGCCGCCGCGCCACCAGCGGAACACCTCCGGCTCGGCCCGGATCTGGGCCAGGGCCGCAATGTCCGCGTCGCTTGCCGGCCGCAGAGCGACCAGCGTTCCCTGAAGTGTCGTCGCCGCTTGCGGAGTCTGCATAAAGGCGACACTAATGACTTAACGCCCGGCGGTCAGGAGTATTACGCCAGGCGGCATAACGGGCAGGGTCCTCGATGATCCGCCGCACGGTCACCGTACCCGCGCCGAGCAGCGGACCTCGGCGGCCCAACTCGGACACCTGAAGCGCCGCATCGTTCCACGGACGCACCGTCACACGCGCCGCCAACTCACGCCGCATGCCCGGCATAAGCCACTCGCCGAGTTCCGCGTAGGCGCCGCCGAGTACCAGGGCGGACGGGTCGAGCATGTTGACGGCGCCGGACAGCGCCGTGCCCAGTGCCCGGCCCGCGCGGTCCAGCGCCTCGTGCACGTGCGGTTCGCCGGTCAGCGCCATATCCGTCAGCATCTTGATGCGATCGCCGCCGGCCTCCGCGATGCCCGCCGACCGCAGCACGGTCTCCTCGCCCGCGTACTGCTCCAGGCAGCCGCGCGCCCCGCAGCCGCACACGGGACCGTCCGGGTACACGGGCACGTGGCCGAGTTCGCCGGCGAATCCGCGCGCGCCGCGGAACAGCCGGCCGCCGATCACCACCGCCGCGCCGATGCCGGCCTCGGCCGAGACGTGGATGAAGTCCGGCGGCCGGGTCGAGCCGTGCCACAGCTCGGCCAGCGCGCCGAGGTTCGCCTCGTTCTCGATCTCCAGCGGCACCGGCCGCAGCGGCGCGGGCAGCCAGTCGACCAGGGCCCGCGCGATCGGCACGCCGTGCCAGCCGAGGTTCGGCGCCTGCTCCACGACGCCGCTGGGCCCGTCGACCAGGCCCGGGATCGCCACGACCGTGCCGACCGGGTGCAGGCCCTGCGCCGCGGCGTGCTGCAACGCCGCCGCGGCCACGTCGCTGAGGCCGGAGAGCACTTCGCGCGGCTCGCGGTCGCGGTTCGGCGCCTCGATCTCGACCCACGTGCGCACCGTGCCGTGCAGGTCGATCACGCACGCGCCGAGGTGGTCGACGCCGATCTCCAGGCCGAGCCCGGCCGGGCCCTGCTCGCTCAGCGCGAGCGCCTTGCCGGGCCGCCCGACCCGTCCGCTCGGGGCCAGCCCGAGGTCCGTGGTCAGCCCGGCGGCGGCCAGTTCGTTGACCAGGCTGCCGACCGCCGCGCGGGTCAGCCCGGTGCGCTCGGCGACCTCGGCGCGCGAACTCGGACCGTGCGCGGCCAAGGCGCCCATCACCAGCGCGAGGTTCTGGCGGCGCATGCCCGCCTGTGAGGCCGGACCGGACGCACGCTGACTGCGCGTGGCCGCCGTGCCGCCGCCGCTTGCGTTCCGGGTACTGCCGCTGTCGTTCGTATCCGTACTGTTCGCGTTGCCGATACTGTCGTTGCTGCTCTCTCTGCTTCCGGCGTCGCCCTCGGAACCGTCGCCGCCGGCCCGGCGCGAGTCTCCCCGCACCGAGCCGCCGCGCGTCTGTCCCGATCGGACGGCGTCCGTGGGCAGCGAGCCGGCCGGGTCGCTCACGCTGACCCTCCTCCGCTGTTCGATCCGCACATCGCCTCAGCTCGTGTCCGGCGCCCACTGTTCGGTTAGCCGTCGCTCCGTAGTGCTGTCTGCTGTTGTGGTCCGCTGTCTTACCTGTGCCCGCTCAATCCGGACGCTCCGTCAGCGCCCGCCGCCCCGGTCGTGCGTCGCAGGTCGTCTCAACCCACGACTTAACTGGTTAATGGCTCAGCGTTCGGCGAAACCGTCCGCGAACAGGCCGCCGGCCTCGGCTCGTTGCAGGGTATCCGCGATCCGGGCCAGCGTGTGCTCGTCCCGAGGCAACGGTTCGAGCACGGGTCCGGCGGCGGTGTTCCAGCGCCGGGCCACCGCGTCCGCGCTCTCGCCGGTGAGCAGGCCCGCGGCCTGCGCCGCCGCGCCGAGCGCCACGACCTCCTCGGCCACCGGCACCCGCACCGGGCGCCCGGACAGCCTGCGCACCGTGTTCTGCCACGCCGCGCCGCGCGCCCCGCCGCCGATCAGCAGGATCGGCGCGTCCGACGCCGGGTCCTCGCCGCCGCGCCGCAGGACGTCGTCGAGGGCTGCGAGCAGCGAGTACGCCGCGCCGTCGTACGCGGCCTGCAGCAGCTGGCCGGGTGTGGTGTCGTGCCGCAGCCCGGCCACCAGGCCGGAGGCGGACGGCAGGTTCGGCGTGCGCTCGCCGTCCAGGTACGGCAGCACGAGCGCCGTCCCGCCCGGCTCGACCGCGTTGCGGTCCAACCCGAGCAGCGCCACGAACCGGTCGACCGCGAGCGTGCAGTTCAGCGTCGCGGCCAGCGGCAGCCAGCCGCCGAGCGCGTCGGCGAACCCGGCCACCGTGCCGGTCGGGTCGGCGGGCCGGCCGCGGGTCACCGCGTATACGGTCCCTGACGTGCCGAGGCTGATCACCGGTACGCCCGGCTCCAGGCCCAGGCCGAGCGCGGCCGCCATGTTGTCGCCGGTCCCCGCGCCGACCAGCGCGCCTTCACGCAGCGGCAGCCCGCCGCGCACCGTACCGGCCGCCTTGCCCGGCTCGACCACCTCGGGCAGGAACGCGGGGGAGAGGCCGACCGCGTCGAGGACCTGCTCGTCGTAACCCTGCGGCGTCCACCAGCCGGTGCCGGACGCGTCGCCGCGGTCTGTCGTGCCCAAACCGGTCAGCCGGCCGGTCAGATAATCATGGGGGAGCCGGACCGCCGCCGTGCGCGCGACCGACTCGGGCTCGTTCTCGCGCAGCCACGCCCACTTGGTCACGGTGAACGACGCCGGCGGCACGCTGCCGATCCGGTCGGCCCACCACTGCGCGCCGAACCGCTCGATCAGCGCCGTGGCCTGCGCGGCGCTGCGCACGTCGTTCCACAGCATCGCCGGCCGGACCGGCTCGTCCTTCGCGTCCAGGGTGACCAGGCCGTGCTGCTGCCCGCCGATCGAGACCGCCTCGGCGCGGTCCGCGTGCCCGGTCTGCTCCAGTGCCGCGGCCAGCGCGTCCCACCACTGCGCCGGATCGCTCTCGCGGCCCGCGCCGCCGGTGACCGTGTGCGACGCGCGGCCGTGTCCGATCACGTTCCCGGTGTCGACCTCCACGGCCAGGGCCTTCGTCGACTGGGTGGAGCTGTCCACGCCGATCACGATGCGCGCTGCGGCCGACATCGTTGTCCCCCTGCGAAGAAGTAATTTGTATTCCGCGTTTACGAATAGAGGCTAACCCGTGCCCCGGACGCCCGGCAAGCGGACGGCGGGTTGCGGTAAGGACACCGATCGGACACCGCCGGCCCCGTCCTTGACAGTCTTCGAACACTGTTTTAGCGTCCGTCGCACCGCATGGCGCGGCAGCGAGCACTCCATCGACGACGCCGGGGGGCCTTGGTGGGCGATCCGAACCGCACGAGCACAGCGCACCGCTTCTGGGACGACACCTGGCGCACCGAGCACGGCCGCTGCGCGTGGTCCGCCGCCGATCCGTGGGTCGTCTCCGGTCTGCCGGCGATGCGCGATCGCGGCGTCGGCCGCACGCTCGACCTGGGCTGCGGACCCGGCCGGCACGCCGTCCTGTTCGCCCGCAACGGACTGGAGAGCCACGGCCTCGACGCCAGCGCGTACGGCGTCGAACATGCCGCGCGAGCCGCACGCGAAGCGGGCGTCGAGGTCGCGCTCAAGCAGGGCAGCCTGGCCGCGCTGCCCTATCCGGACGGCTTCTTCGACTACGTACTCGCGTTCAACGTCATCTACCACGGCACCGAGATCGACGCCGCGCGGGCGCTTTCGGAGGTACGCAGAGTGCTGCGTCCTGGCGGCCTGTATCAGTCCACGATGCTCTCGAAGCGCAACGTCGGGCACGGCCGCGGCGAGCGGATCGCGCCGAACACCTTCGTGCAGCCGGGCGGTCCCGGCGACAAGGCGCACCCGCACCTGTTCGCGGACGAGCACGACCTGTTGCGCCTGCACGGCGGATTCCGGCTGCTGTCGGCCGAGGACCGCGACCAGACCGGCGAGGGCGAGCACCACTGGTACTGCCTGTTCGAAGCCTGACGGGGCGGGTGGGGCGCGCGTGCGCGGCGGGAACC
>JBOHCW010000207.1:0-3775 GCA_050725375.1 Actinocrinis sp.
GACGTCAAGCAGACGTTCAAGTCGTGGTCCGCGATGGAGACGATCCTGTCGGTCGTGTCCATCGTGATCATCCTGGCGCTGAGCACCGTGATCCACTGACCAGGGTCCTGAGACGAGCGGCCGTCATCAGATCGTCAGAGCACACGCTCGCCAGAATCGACGGCGCGCCAGTCGCGCCGCGGATTGAGCGGCCCCGGCGCGGACGCCCGGACGCGTCCGGCCGAGCCCGCCCCAGAGCGCCAGGCCGGCGTCACGCGACCGCGTGACGTGAGCCGCATCCTCTGACATTCACGATTCCGCTCGCACCATCTCGCCGCGCGGTCGCGTCTCGCTCCCCTGACCCGGTTCAGCCGCAGACGCACCGAAAGGCCCTGTCATGTACACCTTCCTGCTCAATCCCGTGATCACCGCCGCCTATCACGCTGTCTCAGCCGTCGCGGGATGCCTCGCGCCCGTCACCGGATCGCTCGACGCCACGGTGGCGATCGTCGTGTTCACGGCCGTTATCCGCCTGCTGCTGCATCCGCTCACCCGTGCCGGTACCGCGACGACAGGGTCCGCCTGAACGAGAAGACGGTGAGTCTCTACCGCGAACACGGCGTCTCGCCGGCGGCCGGATGCCTGCCCGCCCTCGTCCAGCTGCCGGTTCTCGGGGTGATGTACCGGCTCTTCGATTCCCGGACGGTCGCCGGGCGGCCCAACGGGCTGCTCGCGCACGAACTGGGGGGCGTTCCGCTCGGCTCGCGCCCCTGCTGTCCTACGGCACGGTCGCGACCGCCGCGTTCGTCCCGCTCGCGACGGGTGTTTATCTGGCCACGACGACGTTTTGGACCGTGGCCGAGCGGGCGCTGTTGACGCGGGGAACGCTGTGACCCGGCTGGGGTGACGACACTCCGGGGCCCACGCTCGTAAGCGGGGGCCCGGAGTGTCGGCCGGTCGGTTACCGGTTGATCCGGCGGAAGGTCAGTGCGACGAGCACGGTGAGCAGCGCGATGGCGGTACCCGCCGTCATCGCGGCGGTCACGCCGCTGATCAGCGCGTGCGCGGGGTCGTGCTGCACGGCGGTCGCCGAGACGGTGACCAGGATGGCCACGCCGAGCGACGCGCCGGTCTGCTGGAGCGTCTGCATCGTGCCGCCCGCCGCGCCGGCGTCCTTGGGATCGACGGTGGACATGATCACCACGGTCAGCGGGTTGAAGGCCAGGCCCATGCCGAAGCCCAGCAGCACCATCGGGCCGAGCAGGGCCGAGGCGTAGCTGCTGGTCGCCGTCAGCTGGGTCATGGTGCCCAGTCCGGCCGCCATCAGCACCGTGCCCGTCACGGCGAGCGGCTTGGGGCCGAAGCGCGGCAGCAGTCGCGGCATGAGCCGGCTGAAGGTGAAGATGATCGCCGAGACCGGCAGGAACGCGAAGCCGGTACGCAGCGGGCTGTAGTGCAGCACGTCCTGCAGGTACTGGCTCACGACGAAGAACATGGACATGCCGGCGGCGGGCCCGAGGCAGTAGTTGACGTACGCGGCGGCCCGGTTGCGGTCCTTGAACAGGTGCAGCGGAAGCAGCGGGTGCGCGACTCGGGTCTGGATCAGGATGAAGGCGGTCAGCAGCACCACGCCCCCGGCCAGCGGCGCCACGGTCAGCGCGTTGCCCCAGCCCTCGGTGGCCGCGTGGATGAGCCCGTAGACCAGGCCGACCATGCCGCCGGTCGCGGTGATCGCGCCGCTGACGTCGAGCCGGGTCTCGTGCAGGGGCGGCTGGCGCAGGTAGCGCGGGGCGAGGATGACGGCCGCCAGGCCGAAGGGGACGTTGATGAACAGCACCCAGCGCCACGAGGCGACCTCGGTCAGCACCCCGCCCGCGAGCAGGCCGAGCGCGAAGCCGGCCGAGGACATGCCCGCGAAGATGGACAGCGCCCTGATACGGGCCTTCTGCTCGGTGAAGGTGCTGGTGAGCAGGGCCACGGCGCTCGGTCCGGCCGCCGCCGCGCCGACGCCCTGCAGGGCGCGCGCCGTGAGCAGCCACACGGAGGAGGTGGCGAAGCCGCCGGCCAGCGAGGCGAGGGTGAACAGGGCTATGCCGCCGATGAACAGCCGGCGGCGGCCGAACAGGTCGCCGAGCCGGCCGCCGAGCAGCAGCAGCCCGCCGAAGGCGAGCGTGTAGGCGTCCAGCACCCAGGCCAGGCCGACGTTCGAGAAGTGCAGGCTCTGCTGGATGCGCGGCAACGCTACGTTCATGACGGTGGCGTCGAGGATCAGCATCAACTGGACGGTGACGATGATCGCGAGCGCCGGCCCCGTCCGACTGCGCGGTTCGGCGGGTCCATGGCTCGGCCGTGAACGCAGGTCGGACGCGGGCGCGGACGCGGGGGAAAGCACGGTGCGTTCGGACACAGGGACTCCAGTGGCGCAAAAGCGGAAGTGGAGGTAATCTCCACTTAGAACTGAACCGTACTATACGGAGGCACCCTCCGCTTGGCAAGCTAAACCGGAGGAATCTTCCGGTTGGTGAAGGAGCAGGCATGCGCGCAGACGCGCGGCGCAACTACGAGGCGCTGGTGGCCACTGCCCGCGCCGTCTTCGTCGAGCAGGGCACTGAGGTGCCGCTCGAAGAGATCGCCCGCCGCACGGGGGTGGGGGTCGGCACGCTGTACCGCCATTTCCCCAGCCGCAGCGATCTGGTCGCCGCCGTCTACCTCGACGATCTCAACAGTCTGTGCGCGCAGGCCGAGGAACTGGGCAAGACCCATGAGCCGCGCGAGGCCGTGGCCGCGTACATCGACCTTCAGCTCGCTTTCGCGTTCCGCAAGATCGGGTTGCACAGGGCGCTCAAGGAGCTGCTCGCCGAGCGGCCCGACCAGTCGCAGAGCCTGTCCATATGCCGCAGCCGCCTGATCGATATCGTGGACACCCTGCTGGCCCGGGCGCAGGAGAGCGGAGCGGTCCGCCCGGGCGTGGACGGTCAGACGCTGTTCAAGCTGATCCACGGTGTCGCCATGGTCTGCGAGACCACGCCTGACGCCGCCGGCCCGATGCTCGCGGTCGTGCACGACGGCGTACTGCTGCCGTCCGCCGCATAACCGACTCCGGCCCGAGGAGGACCCGAGGCGGACCAGTGGGTAGTCGCGTTCAACGACGCAGCAACTAAGCGGGCCGACACAGCCGCGCCTACACCAAACGCCGCGAGCCGCGAGAGCGCGACATCATCCGCCACATATCCTGCCTGTCCGTTTCAAACGGACAACGAACCCTGATATCTGCCGGGGAGGACCAGGCGACGGATCGGACAGTGGCGGACTCGTGTGCGGTCGGCTTCAACAGCGCAGCGATGAGACCGCATCCGCGGCAAACGTCGCGGGCCACAAGGACACGACCCGGACTGTCCGTTTCAAACAGACAGTACCATGACTTGGGTCAGATCCGAAGAGGGATCAAACAGCGGCGGACCGATACACCGCTGATCTCAACCACGCGACAACGACAGAGCCGACAGAGCAAGATCTACTGCGGATGTCTACCACGGATGTCGCAGGCCGCGAGGCGCGCATCCACCTGTCCGTTTCAAACGGACAACGAACCCTGATACCTGGCGGGCGGGGCCGGACGGGAGCGACACCATGGCGGCACACCCTTGTGCGCAATCATCCGGTATCCACAGCGACCTGTGTCGGCGCCGGCCGGCACCTCGAACGAAGGTCGTGTTTCCCACCTGTCCGTTTCAAACGGACAACGCCGACTCGCCAGATCACGAGCACAATCTCGAGCGCGCCGACGTCGAAACGC
>JBOHCW010000208.1:0-20173 GCA_050725375.1 Actinocrinis sp.
GGCGTCGGGCTGCGGGATGAACTTGGCGACACCGTTGACCACCGAGAGCAGGCCGGCGACGCGCTGCAGGAGAACGGCTCGTTGGACCATCATGGACTCCTTGAGACGGGGATCGGGAGGACGCGGCCGCGATCAGGCCGCGGTGAAGACGAGCACGGCGTTCTGCCCGCCGAAACCGAAGGAGTTGCTCACGGCCGCCCTCAGCCGCCCGCGGCGCGGCGCGCCGGTGACCACGTCGAGCTCGACCTTCGGGTCCTGACGTTCGAGGTTGGCCGTCGGCGGAACGGTGCCGTGCTCCAGCGTCAGGACGCTGAGCGCGGCCTCGATGGCGCCGGCGGCGCCGAGGGTGTGGCCGAGCACGCCCTTGGCGGAGGTGACGGACGGACCGGCGCCGAAGAGCGCGTTGAGCGCCCCGGCCTCGATCGCGTCGTTGAGCGGTGTCGAGGTGCCGTGCGCGTTGACGTGATCGATGTCCTCGGGCGCCAGGCCGGCGTCACGCAACGCATCGCGCGTCGCCCGGGTGACGCCGGCCGCCCGCGGATCGGGCGCGGTGAGGTGGTGGGCGTCCGCGCTGGCGCCGTAGCCCGCGAAGCGGGCGCGGGTGCGCGCGCCGCGGGCCCGCGCGTCGGACTCGCGTTCGAGCACCAGGATCGCGCTGCCCTCGCCGATGACGAAGCCGTCGCGGTCCGCGTCGAAGGGCCGGCTGGCCGCGCCCGGGTCCTCGCGGCGCCGGGAGAGCGCGCCCATCTGCGCGAACCCGGTGACGATCAGCGGGCTGACACCCGCCTCGCTGCCGCCGGCCAGCACGATGTCGCACCGGTCGGCCAGCAGCAGGTCGCGCGCGGTGCCCAGCGCCGTGGCCCCGGAGGCGCAGGCGGTGGCGGTGACCAGGTTCGGACCGGTCGCCTTCAGATCGATGGCGATGTTCCCGGCGACCATGTTCGGCACGAGCATCGGGATCAGCAGGGCGGAGACCGCGCCGGGCCCGTTGTCCGTCATCACCCGCTGCTGGCGTTCCCAGGTGGCCACTCCCCCGAGGCCGCAGCCGACGACTACGGCCACTCGCGCGCCGTCCCAGCCGGCCGGGTCGAGTCCGGCGTCGGCGACCGCTTCGCGCGCGGAGGCGAGCGCGAGCTGGACGAACCGGTCGTGGACCAGCCGGTTGCGCGGGCCGACGTGGATCGCGGGGTCGAAGCCCGGCACCGTGCAGGAGAAGTCCACCGCGAGGCCGGCCAGGTTCGGGTCCCGGCGCGCCGCCGAGCGGCCCGAGCAGACCCCGGCCCACGTGTCATGCGCGCCGATGCCGGCCGCGGTGGCCATCCCCAGTCCGGTGACCGCGACCGGCATCATGACGGCGAGGTGGCCGTCTGCGCGCCGATCAACTCGGCGGCCTTGGCTATCGTGTCGCGCGGCGTGGCGGCGTCGTCGCCGATCTCCACGCCGAGCTCGGCCTGGACGACCAGCAGCAGTTCGACCATGAACAGCGAGTCGATCTCCAGGTCCTCGAAGGTCGCCTCCGGCCTGATCTTGGCCGGGTCGACATCGAACCGGCGCACCAGCAGATCGACCAGGGCGTCGTACGAGTTCGCCATCGGGCGCTCCTCAGTGTCGGGTGGTGGGTCGTGGGGTGTCACGGCGCGGCCAGCCGGGGCCAGGTCAGCGTGACCGATCCCCAGGTCAGGCCGCCGCCGAAGGCGGTGAGCAGCACGCGGTGCCCGGCGCGCAGCGAGCCGTCGGCGTGGGCGTGGGCCAGCGCCAGCGGGATGGAGGCGGCGGCGGTGTTGCCCACCAGCGCGATGTTGCTCACCACCCGCTGCGGATCGATGCCGAGCAGGTCGGCCAGGCGGTCGAGGATGCGCTGGTTGGCCTGGTGGCACACGAGCCGGTCCAGGTCCGCCTGCCGCCAGCCGGTGCGGTCGAGCACGGTGCGCACGGAGCGGTCCATGCGCTGCACCGCGTGCCGGAACACTTCGCGGCCGGCCATGGTGAAGTACTGGTCGTCCGGTTCGCTGTGCGCCGCGGACAGCCGTTGCCGCGATCCGCCGGCGCGCACGGTGATCAGGTCCCTGCCTTCGCCGTCGCTGCCCAGGTCGAACGCCTCCAGCGCGCCGGGCTCGCCGCGGCTGCCCGCGCGCAGCACTACCGCGCCCGCGCCGTCGCCGAACAGCGCGAAGGTGGTGCGGTCGCGCGGGTTGAGGATGCTGGAGAAGGTGTCGGCGCCGATGACCAGGACCCGGTCGGCGGTCTCGGCGGCGATCAGCCCGGCGGCCGTGGCCAGGGCGTATACGAAGCCGGTGCACACCGCCGCGACGTCGAAGGCGGCCACACCGGACAGCCCGAGCCTGCTGGCCACCAGCGGCGCGGTGGCCGGGCACGGCCGGTCCGGGGTGGCGGTGGCGACCACGACCGCGTCGGCGCCGCCCTGGCCGCTGGACTTCAGCGCGCTGCGGCCCGCCGCCACGGCCAGGTCCGAGGTGGCGGTGCCGGCGGCGGCGAAGTACCGCTGCCTGATACCGGTGCGCGTGCGGATCCACTCGTCCGAGCTGTCCGAGCCGGCGGCCAGTTCCTCGTTCGTCACGACGCGTTCGGGCAGCGCGCTGCCGAGCCCGGTCACGACGGCCGCGCGGGTCACGGGTTGCCGCCTGCCGGACGGGTGCGGCGGGGTAGGGCCACGGTCGGTGCTCCTCGGTCGGGGTAAGGCTGCGGCGACCAGTGTGTTTCGGCGCGCTGACCGTGCGCTGACCGATGACTGACGGTCGCCTCGCGCTCCCGGTGGGTCAATGGCCGGTCAGCGGCCGGTCAGCCGCGACCCGCACGATGCGGTCGGGCGCGGCCCCCGGCGCGGACCGGGCCGGCGCACCAGCCGTCTAGACAGAACCCTGACACAACCTTCACGTATCGGAGTGGTCGATGAGCACTGATATGGGCGTCCCGGCCGTCGGCGACAGCCTTCGCCCGGAGGCGGCGGCGGCTGCCCCGGGCGCACTGCCGGCCCAGGACGGCGCGCGGGCGCGCGAGCGGATCCGCCTGCTCGCCGACACCGGTTCGTTCCAGGAGTTCGGCAGCCGCGCGAGGCACCGGGTCACCGCCTTCGGCCTGGATGCCAAGCGGCCCGCCGGCGACGGCGTGGTCACCGGCGCGGCGCGGGTGGCCGGTCGCACGGTCGCCGTCTTCGCCCAGGACCCGGGTGCGCTGGGCGGTTCGCTCGGCGAGCTGCACGCGGCGAAGATCGCGCAGGTGCTCGACCGGGCGGAGCGTGCGCGCACGCCGGTCGTCGGCGTGCTGGACTCGGGCGGCGCCCGGATCCAGGAGGGGGTCGGATCGCTCGACGGCTACGGCGCGGTCTTCCGGCGCAACGTGCGGCTCTCCGGCCGCGTGCCGCAGATCAGCGTGGTGCTCGGCGCCTGCGCCGGCGGGGCGGTGTACTCGCCCGCGCTCACCGACATCGTGATCATGTCGCAGCGGGCGCGGATGTTCCTGACCGGCCCCGCGGTGGTCAAAGCGGTGACCCACGAGGAGGTCGACGCGGCGGACCTGGGCGGGCCGGCCGTGCACGGCCGCGTCTCGGGGGTGGCGCACCTGGTCGGCGCGGACGACGCCGAGGCGCTCGCGCTGGCGGCGCGGGTGCTCGGCCATCTGCCGGACTCGTGCTGGTCCGCGCCGCCGCGCTGGCCCGAGGCGCAGGCTCGGCCGATGGCGCGCGTGCCGGAAAACCACCGCAAGCCGTACGACGTGCGCACGGTGATCGCGGGCGTGGTCGACGCCGACAGCTTCCTGGAACTGCAGTGCGCGTTCGCCCCGAACCTCGTCATCGGCTTCGCGCGGGTGCGCGGCCGCAGCGTGGGCGTGGTGGCCAACCAGCCGTTGCGTCTGGCGGGCACGCTCGACATCGCCAGCTCGGAGAAGGGCGCGCGCTTCGTCCGGCTCTGCGACGCGTTCGGTCTGCCGCTGGTGGTGCTGGTGGACACGCCGGGTTTCCTGCCGGGTACCGCGCAGGAGCGCGGCGGGGTCATCCGCAAGGGCGCCAAGCTGCTGTACGCGTTCGCCGAGGCGACCGTTCCGCGGGTGACCGTGGTGCTGCGCAAGGCGTTCGGCGGCGCCTACATCGTGATGAACTCCCGCTCGCTCGGCGCGGACGCCGTCTTCGCGTGGCCGGGGGCGCAGCTGGCGGTCATGGGCGCGGAGGGCGCCGTCGACGTGGTGTGGCGCCGCGAGCTGGCCGGCGGCGGGCCCGAGCTTCGGGCGCAGCTGATCGAGCGGTACCGGCGCGAGGCGATGGCGGCGGAGCTGGCGGCGCAGCGGCTGTCCGTGGACGAGGTGATCGAGCCGGACCAGACCCGCGCCGCGGTCGCGGGGGCGCTCGAAGCTCTGGTCCAGGCGGTACAGCCCGGCTTCCGCCACGACAACCTGCCCCAGTAGCGAACGGCGGCCGGCGCGGCGCGGGGTGGTCTATCAGCGCGCTGCGATGCGGGAGCCGTGCCGGTCCGCCCACACGGCGGTCGGCAGTTCCAGGCGCGAGTCCTGGCAGAGGATGTCGGCGTAGCGGCGCTTGAGCCGTTCGCTCGGTTCCAGGCCGAGCTCCTCGTCGAGCCGTACCCGCAGCCGGTGGAACAGGTCCAGCGCGTCGCTGTGCCGGCCCACCCGGTACAGCGCGAGCATCAGCTGTTCGTAGAACCGCTCGTGCAGCGGGTGGTGGGCGACCAGCTGGCTCAGGTCCGCGACCGCCTGCCGGTTCTCGCCGACGGCCAGCCGGGCGCTGACGATGTCCTCCCAGACGGTCAGGCGCCGCTCGTCGAACAACGTGGCCGCGCTGCGGCAGCGCAACCCGTCGCCCGCGTCCAGCAACGCGGGCCCGCGCCACAGGTGCAGGGCGTCCTGCAACAGGCCCAGCGCCCGGTCCGGCTCGCAGTGCAGCAGCGCGCCGCCACGGGCCGCCAGCTCAAGGAACCGGTTGCCGTCGACGCACTCCGGCGCGATGTCCAGCAGATAGCCGTTTCCGACGGCGCGCAGCACGGTCATGTCGGGCGCCTGACCGGTCTTGCCGTCCAGCACCCGTCTGACGCGGGTGGCCTGCGCCTGCAACGCGTTGCGGACGTTGCCGAGCGGCTGGCCGGACCACAGCTCGTCGGCGAGATCGACGTGCGAGATCGCGCGGCCGGCTTCCAGGGCCAGCGTGGCGAGCATCGCACGCACCTTGTTGGCCCGGACGTACCGGCAATGCTCATCCACCCTGACCGCGACCGTACCAAGTATGTCGATGAACACGACGCTCCCCAAGAACGAGCCGATTATCCCTTTCCATTGGTCGAAACTCCGACTTCAGCCGGAATCAGACAACGGTATGATCGACTTTCCCCGTTGTTCCTCGACCGAGGCACAACCCGAACTCTTGCACGCTGCAATATTAGTGTCAAGCATGTCAAGTTGTAGAAGCATCAACGATGGTTACAGTCTGCTGATTAAGCAGGTCAACGCGCATTTTCCGAGCAGTCGGGCGACGTACGGTATCAAGAGTCTTATTTCTGCTTACCATGCTCGGGCAATGCGGGAAGGTTAACCAGCCGACGTCTGCGCCGATGACGGTCCGAAGAACCGCTACAAGAACCGCGAATTCGATAGCACGACTAAAGAAACCCGATAGACGGCGCGAATTCACGCCGCCTTCCCGCCGGGTGACGGGAAAGCCCTGCGCGGCGGTGCACGGCTGTGCTAGGCCTCCGCGTAGCCCGGCTCGATACGCGTCCCGGCGCACTCGTCCACCACGACCGCCATCCGCTCGAAGGCCTCGGCCAGCGCCGCGAAGACGGCGCTCTCCATGTCCCGCCCGAACTGCTCGCGGTCGCGGACCGCGATGATCTCGAAGTAGTGCGCCGGCCCGGCCGGGTCCGCCGCGACGCGCTGAACGCTGAACGAGACCACGCTCGGCAGCTCGGCACAGGCGGCGTAGTCGCGCTCCCGCACCCAGGTCTCGAACCGGTCGCGGCTCACCCCGGGACGTAGCCGAATGCGGTGGACGATGACGTCCATGGTGCTCCTCGCTTCTCGGTCGGCTTGGCGGCCGGTCGGCTTGCTGGCCTGGTCAGCGCCGTCGCGCCGGACGGGAGGGCCCCAGGCCCAGGGCCCGTGCCACGTTGTTGCGCTGGATCTCGTTGGTGCCGGAGAAGATGCGCGAGGGCACGGCGTCGCGCAGCAGCGTCTCGGCCTCGCCGTCGAGCACGCCGAGCGCTCCGCGCACCTGTATCGCGTCCAGGCCCGTCTGCACCGCCGCCTCGCTGACGGCCAGCTTCGCCAGCGCGGGAGCGATCTCGTCCTCGTCTCCGGCGTCCAGGCCGCGCGCGGCCTGGCGCGAGAGCAGCCGCGCGGCGCGCAGCCGCAGCTCCATGTCCACGATCCGGTGGCTGACCGCCTGGAAGCCGCCGATCGGTACGCCGAACTGCTCGCGCCGGCGCGCGTACTCGACGGTCGCGTCCAGAACGCGCTGCATCGCGCCGAGGTAGACGGCGAACAGGCAGGCGCGCTCCCAGCGCATCGACAGCGAGAACACCCCGGCGCCGCCGCCCTCGGGACCGAGCAGGTTCGCGGCGGGGACCGCGCACGCGTCGAGGTGGACGTCCGCGGTCGGCGAGCCGTGCAGGCCGACCTTCGAGTACGGCCGCCCGATGGTGATCCCGGGACTGTCCGCCTCCACCAGGAACGAGCTCAGACCGAAGAAGCCGCCGCCCGATCGGGTGGCGGCCTGGATCAGCAGCACGTCGGCGACGGGCGCGTTGGTGGTGAAGCATTTGTCGCCGGAGAGCACGAAATGCCCGCCGCGCCGTTCGGCCCGCGTACTCAGGTGCAGCGCGTCGGAGCCGGCATCCGGTTCGGTCACCGCGTGGGCGGCTACGCGTTCGCCGGAGCACAGCGCCGGTAGCCAGCGGCGTTTCTGCTCCTCGGTGCCGAAGTGGACGATCGGCATGAGGCAGGCGAACAGGTGCGCCGCGCAGGAGAATGCGAAACCGGTGTCGCGGCAGCCGAATCCGAACGCTTCCATCACCGCGTTCGTCGCGCCCGCGCTCAACCCCGCGCCGCCGTACGCCGTCGGCACGCAGGCGCCGAGCACGCCCTGTCGCCCCGTCAGGCGCCAGCGGCGGCGGAAGTCCGCGAAGTCGTTCGGGACGGCGCCGCCCAGCTTGTGTTCGGCGAAGCCGCTCACCGCCCGGCACAGTTCGTCGACGTCCGCCTCGGTGTCGGTATTGACATCGGCGCCGGTGTCACTGTCCGTGCCGGTGCCGGTCCCTGCGGCGGCGTCCGTGTACGTCGTCATCGGTTCACGTCTCCGGGTTCTTCGATCAACAGGTGGTAGTTGATGCCGCCGGTGCCGAAGCTGCTTACGGCGGCGCGGCGCGGCCGGCCGGGCGGGCCGGTCCACGGCCGCGCACGGTCGGGGATCTCGGCGGGGATGGCCCCCAGATCGAGCGCCGGATTCGGTACGCGCACGCCCGCCGTGGGCGGAAAGGTCGCCGTGCGCACGGCGTACAGCGCGCGCAGCAGGCCCGCGCCGCCGGCCGCGGCGAAGCTGTGTCCGAAGGCGGCTTTCGCCGTTCCGATCCGCAGCGGCTCGTCGCGGGAGCCTTTGCCGTAGACCCGCGTGGTCGCGTCGATCTCGACCCGGTCGCCGACGCGGGTGCCGGTGCCGTGGGCTTCGAGGTAGCCGACCGTGTCGGGGCCGAACTCGACCTGTTCGAAGGCCGCGTGCATCGCGCGCGCCTGGCCGTCGGCGTCCGGGGCTATCAGGGACTTGGCGTCGTTGGCGCAGCCGACGCCGCGGATGAGCCCGAGCACGCCCTCGCGTCCGTGCTCATCCGCGCGCTTGAGCAGGAACAGCGCGCACCCGTCGCCCGGGGTGAACCCGTCGGCGTCCGGGCCGAACGGCGTGATCCGGGTCGGCGAGAGCAGGCCGAGCGCGGAGCACAGGACCAGGTCGCGGACGCTGCACGGCAGCTCGACGCCGCCGGCCACCGCGTAGTCCACCCTGCCCGATCGCAGGGCGCTGATCGCGAGGTCCAGGGCGGCCAGCGTGGAGGCGCAGGCGGCCTCCACGGCGAGCGGGACCGCGTCGAGCCGGTACTCGTTGGCGATCAGCGCGGCGGTGCCGCTGGCCAGATACCCGTCCAGCGTGACCGGTCCCAGCGGCTGCCGGGCCGTGGCGAAACGGTCGCGGGCCAGCTTGACGACGGCGTCGCGCTCTTCGGCGGTCAGCCCGCGCAGCGCGGCCAGTTCCCGGACGGTCTGCTCGATTCCGGGCTGCGCGAGCTCGGCGCTCAACTGTCGTTCGCGGGAAAGACTCAGCGTACTGCCGATCGCGATCAGCCCTTTGCCGTGCGGCGGCGCGGCGCCGCCGTCGCCACGGGCCGAGAACAGCTGGTCGGCGACGTCCAGGACGAGGCGCTGCGCCGGGTCCATCGCCGCGTGGCGTCGGGGCGTGATGTGCAGCGAGGACGGGGGCTGACCGGGCGGCGCGAGGTATGCGCCGAGCTCCGTATAGGTCTGCGACAGCCCCGTGCTGCCCGGCCGGAGGTAGAGGTCCCGGTCGAACGCCTCGCGGGGCAGCACGCCGATGTGGTCGCGAGCTTGCAGCGCGGCCTGCCAGAACTCGTCCGCGCCGCGCGTGTCGGCGAAATGCCCGGCCGCGGCGACGACCGCGATGGGCTGCGCCCTTCTCGGCGAGCGGACGGTCGCGGTCGTGCGATCGGCGGCCGTGTCGCGCGCGGGCAGGTATTCGTCGAGCAGCAGGTAGCACAGGGTGCCGGTCATCGAAGAACCGAGAACGGCGGCTCGGCGCGGCAGATCGGTGTCCGGGCATGACCAGGGCTCGGTGGCGCGTACGAAACGGAAGACGGTGCCGGTCAGGTCGAGCGGGTCGGCGTTCGTACAGTCGGCCTGCGCGGGAAGCCGCCGGTGATGCAGCGCGAGGGCCGTCTTGGTGACCGCCGCCAGGCCGGCCGCGGCGATGGTGTGGCCGATCCGGTCCTGCGCGCTGCCCAGGGCGATGGAGCCGGGCGCCCGGTGCGCGAACAGCTGCCCGAGAGCGTCGAGGTCCGCCCGGGCCAGCGGCGCGATGCTCGCCGCGGCGCTCTCGACGTAGTGCACGCTGGACGGCGGTTCTGCGGCGGCCCGATGCGCGGCGACGGCGACCTGTCGGCGGCGGGGCACCGAGGCGGAGAAGCGGAACACCCCGGGCCGGGCGTGATGGGCCAGCGCGCACTCGCGGATCAGGGCATAGACGCGGTCGCCCTCGCGCCGTGCGGTGGACAGCCGCTTGAGCAGCAGGGCGCTGACACCCTCGCCGAGCCTGAGGCCGTGCCCGGCGGCGTCGAAGGGATGCGCGCCGGGCTGGAGCAGACCCTTGGCGTCCAGCGCCCGTTCGAGCAGCGCGCCCTCCCGGCGCTGTCCGGCGACGACCAGGGCGGCGTCCGCGTCACCGGCCCGCAGGTTGTCGGTCGCGGCGGCGAGCGCGGCGAACGATCCCGCGTCGGCGGATTCGAGGCACACGGTGCGGCCGCGCAGCTTGAACGCGGCCGCGATGCGGGCCGGGATGCTGCTGGCCATCTCGCCGACCCGGTCGTGCGCGGATCCGCCGAGGCCGCGGGTGAGCAGCCCGCGCAGTTCGTCCGCCGCCTCCCGCGCGCCGACGGCGGATGCCGCGCCGCCGGCGGCCACGAGTGAGGCTTCGAAGTCGCGCGCGTAGCGCACGGTCTCGACGCGCAGGGCGTTGGCGAGCTGGCGGTCGAGCCCGAAGCCGGTGGCGCAGATCACGTCGGTGCGTTCGGCGAGCGGTGCCCGCTGCCGGTATCCGGCGTCGGCGAGACACTGGCCGGCCGCTTCCAGCATGAGCAGCTGCATGCGGTTGAGCGACCCGCGCTGCGCGGGCGGGACGCCGAACCGGGCGAGGTCGATGTCGAGGTCGTCCAGGCCCGGCCCGGGTTCGTCCGCGTGCGCGCAACCGCAGTCCTGCGTGCTTCGCTGCATGAGACGCCAGTACTCTTCGACGCCCCGGGCCTGTGGGTAGAGCGCCGCGATGCCGACGATCGCGACCGGTTCGGCGCCGCGGGCACGGGTTTCGCGCATGGGCTTCGGCTCGGAGTGCATGGGTGGGCGACTCCTGCTTCCAGAGGTGCGGTGGACGGCCCGTGGCCCTGACGGCGCGGTCCGGGCCTAAGCGGACGCGGGGTCGGGCGCCGCGAGGCGCGCGGCCTGCCGGATCGAATCCGGGGTCTGCATCACGTCGAGGCCGCCGCCGAGCCCGGAGACCAGGCGGATGAAGTCGGCCCGCTCCTCCAGCTCGCGCACCGGGTCGATCAGCTCCTGGGCGCGGGTCCAGTAGTCGGTGCGCCCCCGGCGCGCGTCGTAGAAGTAGCGCACGAACGAGACGACGGTGTCGAAGAAGTCGCGGTAGCTGTGCTCGTAGCCCTTCTGGTACTCCGCCTCACGCTCCGGGTCGTCGAGGGCGGCGCCGACCGTGGCCGCCGCGACCGACGCGCTCTTGAGCGCGAGCATCACCCCGGTCGAGAACAGCGGGTCGACGAAGGCCGCGGCGTCGCCGATCATGATGTATCCGGGCCCGCAGAAGCGGGTGGCCGAGTACGACCAGTCCTTGGTGACCCGGAAGTCGGCGATGCGGGTGGCGCCGGCCAGCAGCCGCTTGGCCTCGGCGGTGGCCTCGAAGTTGCGCTCGAAGTACTGCTCGGGGGTCAGCCCCGACTGGACGAACAGGTCGTTGGGCCCGACGAACCCGACGCTGCGGGTGCCGTCGGCGAACGGGATCACCCAGACCCAGCCGTTGCCGTGGTACTCGGTCAGGATGTTGCCGCGGTCGGTGCCGGGGAACTGCTCGCCGCCCTGGAAGTAGGACCACACGGCGATGTTGCGCAGGTCGTCGTGCCACTCGATCAGGCTCTCGCGGTGCGCGAGCAGCTTCGACTGGCCCGAGGCGTCGATCACGAAGCGGGCATCGGCCTGCGCGGCGGCGCCCTGCCGGCCCAGCCGGTAGCGCACGCCGGTGCAGCGTTCGCCGTCGAACAGCGCCTCGGTGACCATCGCCTCCTCGATCACGGTGGCGCCCAGTTCGCGGGCCCGGGTGAGCAGCACGTTGTCGAACTCGGCGCGCTTGACCTCGTAGGCGAACTCGCACGGCCCGACCTCGCCGAAGCGGATCGTCCACAGGTCGCGCTCGGCGCCCCAGCGCAGCGTCGTGCCGTATTTACGCAGGAAGCCGGCTTCGAGGATGTCGAGCACGCCGAGTTCCTCAAGCACCGGGATCGCGCCCGGGACCATCGACTCGCCGACGTGGTAGCGCGGGAACTTCTCCTTCTCCAGCACCAGGACGCTGCGCCCGGCCTTGGCCAGCAGGCCGGCCGCGGCCGCGCCGGCCGGGCCGCCGCCGATCACGATGACGTCGTAGTCGTTTGCCATGACGAACTCCTCGGATGTCGGGACGTTGGCGGATCCGGCGCGGCGGGAGTGATGCGGGAGTGATGCGGCCGCACCCCAGGGGCCGAATCAGTCTCATGTGAACCGCTGACCGATCGCTGACCGCGGATTGACGCAGTGCCCGCCGGCGGGTGCCAGGGGGAGGGTCCACACCCACCGGCGGGCTTGAGCGCGGGCCTAGCGCACCGGGGCCGCGCGCTGCTCGGCCGATCGCGAGGCGACGTCGGAGCCGTCCGCCGCCTTCGCCTTCTGCGCGGCCGAGCCGGCGCCGTTCGACGCGGCGCCCTTTGAAACCGCACCGTTGGAGCCGTTGCCGTTGGAGCCGCCGGTCCCGTTCCCGGCGCGCGTGAGCGGCTTGTCGCCATCGGCACCGGACCGCACGCGCCGGGCGCTTGTGACCGGTCGGGCCGGCCGCGTCGCACCGTCGTCGCCCGCCTCCAGGCCGCACGCCGACGACGCCGCGGCCTCCTGCAGCAGCTTGGTGCGCATCGAGACGTACTTGGCGTTCAGCTCGTCGACCGGAATGAACTTGCTGACGCCGCGCTCGCTGACCTTGGGCTCCTGGCCCAGCAGCACCCGCACGTCCTGCGGGTCCTGGACCCACTTCTCCATGTAGAGCGACAGGCGCGGCACCAGCCTGCGCAACCGCTCGGAGCGCAGTACCGACTTGAGCCGGGGGTACTCGTACCAGCGCAGGAAGATCTCGGTGTGCTCGTCGTCGATCGGCGCGAACCAGGCGGTGACCTCGAACTGCTTGCTGACGATGTGGGACATCGACGGGAAGGTGAAGGTCACGTCGTAGTGGTTGGCGTTGGCCGGGTCGTCCTCCTGGACGTGGTCGAAGGAGTAGCGCAGGGTCTGCCCGTCGACGTCCAGGTGGCTGTTCTCCACCTTGGTCGCGGCCAGGTAGCGCTCGCGGCCGTCGAGCCCGAATTTGCGCGGCGTGCCGTAGAGGAACAGGTAGTCCACGTAGTTGAACCAGTGGTCCCGATGCACGTAGGTGACGTGGTAGAACTCCAGGACGCTCTCGATGTAGCGGGTGTAGTTCACCGGCCGGGTCCAGTGCATCGTCGCGTGCAGCCGCGGGTTGTCGCCCACCTCGGGCGGAATCTGCACGTCGGGCAGTTCGCTCTCCGGGCGCCGGTCGCCCCACCACAGCCAGATCAGGCCATTGACCTCGCGCACCGGGTAGCGCTCGATCGAGAGGGCGGCGGGGATCCGCGCGTCGGACCCGAGCGCGGGAATGGCCACGCAGGCGCCGTCCGGGCCGTAGCGGAAGCCGTGATAGCGGCACTCGATCGAGTTGCCCTTCAGCCGCCCGTCGCCGAGGTTCGCGCCCTTGTGCGGGCAGCGGGCGTCCTGGCAGACCAGATCGCCGTCGATGTCGCGCCACACCACCAGGTCCCGGCCCATCCGGCGCACGCCGGTCGGCTTGTCGTCGGTGACGTCCTCGGGCAGCAGGATCGGATACCACTGGTTGGGGATCATGAGGGTCGTTCTCCCGTCCCGCCCCGCCCGCGCAGGGCGGGGCGTCCTCGTTGCGGTTGTGCCTGGCGGATCAGGCTTCGACGATCTGGACCAGGCCGGTGTCGCCGTCGACGGTGATGGTGTCGCCGGTGTTGATGCGCTGGGTGGCGTGCTTGGTGTTGACCACCGAGGGCACGTTGAACTCCCGCGAGACGATCGAGCTGTGCGAGAGCATCGAGCCGATGTCGGTGACCACCGCGCCGGCGATGGCGAACAGCGGGGTCCAGGACGCGTCGGTGTAGCGGGTGACCAGGATCTCGCCGGGCTGGAACTCGTCGGCCTGCCAGACCAGGTCCTCGATGATGCGGGCGCGGCCGGTCACCCGCCCGGGGCTCGCGCCGAGCCCGGTCAGCCGCGGGCCGTCCCCGGCGGGGCGCGTCTGCTCGGCCGGGTCGCACTCGCCGATGAACGACAGGGGCGGTTCGGGCAGCCGCTTGTAGTGCTCGTATACGCGCCGGGTCGCGTCGAGCGCGGCGCGGTCGAACATCTCCCTGGCGGGCGCGCCGCCGGCCAGGAAGGCGCGCACGTCGTCGAATTCCAGGAAGGCGACCTCGTCCGCGTTGTAAAGCACGCCCTCGTCGATCAGCCGCCGGGCCACCTCGTAGACGACGTTGCGGATCAGCCAGAGCGAGGTGACCATCGACATGCGCGCGGTCTCGCGCAGCTCGCTGCAGTTGGCGTACAGCGCGATGATCTTCTCCAGCGTGGCGCGCTTGGCCCGCGACAGGGTGCGCAGCACGGCGGTGGCGTCCTGCTCGCCGTCGCCGCGGTTGCGCTTGAGGATGTCGTCGATGGACAGCCCGTCCTCGGCGTAGCGGCGGATCATCTGGAACAGGTACGAGGGGTCGTCGATCCAGCGCGGGTGGGTCAGCTCCATCTCCTGCTGGCTGCGGGTGCCGTTGGCGCGCAGGAACGGCTCCATGTGCCGGTCCCAGAACGCGGCGCCGTCCCGGTCGGCGCGCAGGGCTTCCTCGATGTGCTCCAGCGGGCTGTCGCGGATGATCTCCATGACGCCGGGGCGCTGTTTGGCGGCCTGTGCCACCGACCAGATCTCGCGCGCGGAGGCGACCGTGCGCAGGTTGGACATGTCGGTCTTGATACGGTTCTGCAGGTTCTCCCCGGCGCTGCCGAGCCACTTGGCGCACAGCTCGGTCATCAGGCCGTACGCGCCGAAGGCGTTGATGTAGTACGGCATGTAACCGACGTGCATGTCGTGGTAGTGGTCGATGTAGCGTTCCAGCTCGGCCTGCAGTTCGCGGCGGGTCAGCCGGGACAGGTCGATGCCCCGGGCGCGGTCGAACTCGAACAGGCGCGAGGCCACCAGCTGCTTGCAGCGCGTCTTCATCCGCACCAGCTCGGTGGCGGTGTATCTGATCCAGTGCGTGGTGGACTTCACGTCCTCCATGCCGCCGGGGAAGGTGCCGTACGGGTTGCGGTAGCCGGCGAGGTCCACCTCCTCGCTGACGAAGCGGGCGGTGAAGTGCCGCTGGTCGCGGGTCGGCAGGCACTGGCCGAGCAGGTAGGAGGTGTAGGAGACGTTGAGGTACACGTGGCCGTTGAGATAGCCCATGTAGCCGGCGTAGTCGCCGGTGTCGCGCACGCCGACCGCGCCCGCGCAGTGTCCGTGCACGTACTTCTGGTGGTGGCGGGCGAAGCTCAGGCCCAGCGGGGTCATCTGGCCGACGAAGATCTCGCCGATGTCCATCCGCGACCACAGCGTCCCGTGCTGGACGGCGTCCGGCTGGCGGTGCAGGAACGGGCTGCGCACCACGGCCGCCGCCGGGCTGGTGGTGATCGGCCGGGTCTGCAACAGGTGCAGGCGCCCGTCGTACAGCGCCCATTCGATATCTTGTTCACTGCCGTAGTGCGAACGTACGCGCAGCGCCAGGGAGCACAGGTCGCGCAGCTGCGCGCGAGTCAGGCACGGCGCGCTGCGCGCGGCGCCGTCGACCTTCGTCATGCCGATGCGGCCGGGCTCGATCGGCGCGCATTTGGTGACCTTGTAGCGGATGCGCTCCTCGACCGGCTCCATGGTGCGCTCGTCCAGGGCGAAGAAGTCGCTGGAGACGCGGCCGGACACCAGTCCCTCGCCCAGGCCGTGACAGGCTTCGACGATCATCCGGTGCGGGCGCGGGCTGACCGGGTCCTGGGTGAACAGCACCCCGCTGACCTCGGCGGGCACCATCTGCTGGACCAGCACGGCGATCGAGCCGGCCGCGCCGCGCTCGGCGAGCCGGTACGCGGCGGCGCGCGGCGACCACAGGGAGGCCCAGCAGGTCTTGACCGCTTCGAGCAGCGCTTCGTCGCCGGCCACGTCGAGCACGGTGTCGTGCTGTCCCGCGAAGGAGCGGGTCGCCGAGTCCTCCTTGCGCGCGGAGGAGCGCACGGCCACCCGTGGGCCGCCCATCTCGCGGTAGGCGGTGCGGATCGCGTCCGCGAGGGCCGGGGGGATGTCGGTGCGCTCGATCGCGTCGCGGATGGCGGCCGGGTCCATCGCCTCGATCTCGCGGGCCAGGCCGGTGTCGGCGAGGTACCGGTCGAACAGGTCGGTGGTGATGCAGAAGGCGGGCGGCACGGGCAGGCCCGCGGCGGTCATCTCGGCCAGGCGCGCGGCCTTGCCGCCGAGCAGCGCGGTGTCCGGCTCGGGCGTGTCCGCGATCGCGACGATGAGCCGGGCCGCAGCGCTGCGCGCGATCGCGGCGGCGCCGGTCGCGGGCCTGGCGGTGGTGTGTGAAGGCATGATGGGCTCTCCGGCCGGCTAGGACAGCGGGGCGTGGGGGTTGGTGCCGACGAAGGCGCGGAACTGCTCGCCGGGCACGATGCGCTGGGCGTGGGCGTCGAGGAATCCGGCCGCGGCCATCTGCTCGACCAGGTCGGCCTCGGCCGGCAGCGGGCCGCCGAAGTCGGCGTACTCGAACCACAGGTCGAGCATGTCCAGCCCGATGTGGCCGCCCTTGCACGAGGTGGTCAGCAGCAGCTTGCCGCCCGGGGCGAGCTGGCGCCGGGCCCGCTCCAGGATGGCGACGCGTTCGTCGGGCGCGAAGTAGTAGATGTTGTTGTGCATGGTCACCAGGTCGAATTGCGGCTCCAGTTCGAGCGTGCGCAGGTCCCCGGCGCGCACCTCGACCCGGTCGGCCAGGCCCCAGTCGGCGATGTTCTTCGCGGCCTGCCGGGCCACCTCGTCCTGCAGGTCGAGCGCGAGCGCGGTCAAGCGTGGATTGAGGCTCGCCGCGTACTGCGCGTAGATGCCGCTGCCGCAGCCGATCTCCAGCAGCCGCACCGGGTATTCGCGTTCGAGGTTGCGGTCGATCGCCGCCTCGACCAGCGGCTGCACGACCCGGGTGGAGCGCGCGATGACGCTCCCGTCCTGGTCGGCCATCGAGAAGCGTTCCCCGGTGCGCAGCATCTTCGGCCCGTTGAGCAGCACGGGCACGTGGGTACGCATGATCTCTTCGAGCGCGGCGGCCAGCGCGTCGTGCTTCATGCGGGCCAGCAGCTTGGCGCTGCGGCTCTTGAGCCGGTAGCAGCCCTCGTGCTTGTCGAACTCGCCGAGCCGCACGCCGATCTCCAGCCAGGCGCGCAGCCGCCGCTTGTCCTCCTTGCCCTGAACACCGAGCTTGAGCGCGAGCGTCTCCAGGTCGCAGGGGCGCACGGCCATCCAGTGCAGTACGCCGTAGCCCGCGGCCGAGGCCAGGAACGTGGCGCGATAGAGCGGGGTGACGAAGCGCTTGGACAGCAGGAGCAGCAGGGGCACCTGCGGCGTGGTCAGTACCCTGCCAAGGGTGGCGGCCTGGGCGATCGGGCGCGGCGTGCGGGTGCGTGTCGTCCCGGCCACGTGGAGCATCGTCATGTGCTGTTCCTTCCGGAGAGGTCGGCGGGTACGCCGGTCCGCGGGCGTACCGGCGCGTGCAGTTCCCGGCGCAGCTCGGCGAGCAGCAGCGGGCGGGCGGGGCCGGTGAGGTAGAAGTGGTTGCCGGGCAGGTCCCGGCGCAGCAGCGAGCCGGTGGTGTGCTCGCGCCAGGCCTCGACCTGCGCCGCGGTGGCGATCGGGTCGCCGGTGGCGCACAGCGCGGTCGCCGGACAGCGCAGCGGGGGCCGCGGCGTCCAGCGGTAGCGCTCGCACACGCTCAGGTCCGCGCGCAGCACGGGCAGGCGGTGCTGCAAGTACGCCTCGCCGACCTGCTCGTCCGGGCCGAGGCCGCCCAGGTCCCGGACCAGGCGGCGC
Organism: Actinocrinis sp.; assembly: GCA_050725375.1. Taxonomy (GTDB): domain Bacteria; phylum Actinomycetota; class Actinomycetes; order Streptomycetales; family Catenulisporaceae; genus Actinocrinis. The sequence goes on from JBOHCW010000208.1 coordinate 17,225, forward strand.
AGCTGCGGGTCGGTGAGCCGGTGGTCGCCGCGGTCCGCGTACAGGTGCGGGGCCTTGCTGCCGGAGACGAACAGGTGCGCGGGCTCCGGGAAGCCGAGCCGGCGCAGTTCGCAGGCCACTTCGTACGCGACCAGCGCGCCCATGCTGTGGCCGAACAGCGCATAGCCTCCGGCCACCGCCAGCCCGCGTGCCGCGATCGCGGCCGCCAGGTGCTCGGCGAGCGGCCGCATCGCGGTGTACGGCTGTTCCCGGCTGCGCAGGCCGCGGCCGGGCAGCAGCACCGGGACGAGATGGACGGCCGGGCCGAGTTCCGCGGCCCAGCCGCGGAAGATCGACGGGGTTCCGCCGGCGTAGGGCAGGCAGATCAGGTTCAGAGGTGCGCCGGACGGTGCGGAGGCGGACGGTGATGGGGTGGACGGCGGCGCGGTGGCGGCGAAGTCGACGTCCGGGAACCAGGCGTCGGTGTCCGCGATCAGGGTTCGAGGGTCGGCGGGGTTCGGCGCCGGGCGGGCGGTGGCCGGGTCGGTGAGCAGCATGGATGCGGTCCCTGTCTCGGTCCGGCCGCTAGCGGGCCACGTGTAGGCGGCCCTCGGCCGAGTCGAGCCACCCGAGGGTCAGGCGCATGCCCTCCTCGAAGCCGATCTCGCTCTTGAGCCCGAAGTCCTCCTGCGCGCGGTCGATCGGGTAGGACTGGTCGCGGTCCAGCAGCCGCACGGCGTGCCGGGTGAGCACCGGCCGGGCGCTGATGCGCAGCGCGCCGTAGAGCTTCTCGGAGACGGTGGCCACGCCGGTGGCCAGCGCGCCGGGCAGGTTGACCGAGGGCGGTTTGGCGCCCAGTCCCCCGGCCAGCGCCTCGATGTACTCGCGCCAGGTGGTCAGTTCCGGGTCGCGCAGGTTGTACGCGCGGCCGATGGTGTCAGGGCTCGTGCACGCCGCGATCATCGCGTCGGCGGCGTTGCCGACGTACAGCAGGCCGGCCGGGACCCGTCCGCCGCCGATGTAGACCATCTGCTTCTTGAGCAGCAGGTTGGCGATCTCGATGACGAAGTCCTTGCTGCGCGGGCCGTAGACCGACACCGGGCGCACGATCGTCAGCGGCAGGCCCGCGCGTTCGGCGGCCTCGCGCACCGCCCGCTCGCCCATCACCTTGCTGCGGTTGTAGGGCAGGCCGATGTCGCGCGGCTGGGCGCTCTCGTCGCAGGGGACGGCCGGGTAGCCGTAGACGTCCGTGGTGCTCAGGTGCAGGAAGCGCTCGACGGTTCCGGCCCGCGCGGCGGCGTCGACCAGGTTCACGCATCCGTCGACGTTGACCGAGCGGAACTCCTCCCACGGACCCCAGTCGGCGGACTTGCCGGTGCAGTTGTACACGTGGCGCACGCCCTCGGCGGCCCGGCGCAGGCTCTCGGGGTCGTCGAGGCTGCCGACGGCCAGTTCGACGGGCAGCGCGGCCAGCGCGGTCTGGTCGCTGCGGCGGCGCACGAGCGCGCGCACCCGGTAGCCGTGGTCGGCGAGGTGGCGCACCAGGTGCCCGCCGATGAACCCGCTGGCGCCGGCGACGAGCACGTCGGCCGACCGCCGGCCGCCGCTGTCTCGCTCGGCGCGCACACCGGTCGCGGCCGCGGCCGGTGCCGTGAGCCCGCCGCGCGTGCCAGTGTCCTGTGATGCCGGTGGCGCCGAGTGCGCGCCGGCGAGGTGCTCGTCCATGGCCTGCCCCAGAAGATCGAGTGAACGGTCGAGGTCTGTTTCGGTGTGGTCGGCGTTGATGAAGAAGCGCAGCCGGCACTTGTCGCGGTCGACGGCGGGGTAGCCGATCGGCATCACGTTCACGCCGCCCGCGTGCAGGGTGTTGGAGATCGCCATGGCGCGCTCCCAGTCGCCGAGGATGATCGGCACGACCGCGGAGGAGCGCGAGACGCCGATGTCCATGCCGCGTGCGCGGGCGCCGGTGCGGAAGTGCTCGGCCAGGCGCTGGACGTCGGCGACCCGGTGCGGCTCGTCCTGGACGACCCGCAGGGCTTCGAGCGCCGCCGCCGCGTTGGCCGGGGAGATGCCGGTGCTGAAGATGTACAGCGGGGTGGTGAACTTCAGGTACTGGATGAGCTGCTCGCTCGCCGCGATGTATCCGCCGAGGCTGCCCAGCGCCTTGCTCAGGGTGCCCATCCACAGGTCGACCTGGTCGCGTCGCACGCCGAAGTGCTCGCCGACGCCGCGGCCGGTGCGGCCGAGCACGCCGATGGAGTGCGCCTCGTCGATCATCAGCATGGCGTCGTGGCGCTGCTTGACCTCGATGAACCGCGGCAGGTCGGGCAGGTCGCCGTCCTGGCTGTAGGCGCCCTCGATCAGCACGACGGCGCGCCGGTGCTGGTCGCGCGCGGCGCCGAGCATGCGGTCGAGCGCCTGCCAGTCGTTGTGCGGGAAGGGGCGGCGCCGGGCGCCGGACAGGATGCTGCCGCGCACGGAGCTGTCGTGGATCCAGGCGTCGTGCAGGATCAGGTCCTGCGGGCCGAACAGGTGCCCGACGGTGGCCACGTTGGTCGCGTGCCCGCCGGCGAACACGATCGCCGCGTCGGTGCCGAGGAAGGCCGCGATCTCGCGGTCCAGCTCGTGGTGCAGCGGGGTCTCGCCGCACAACAGCGGCGTCGCCGAGCAGGAGGTGCCGTAGCGCTCGATCGCGTCGAGGGCGGCCCGGCGCACCCGGGGGTGGTGCGAGAGGCCGAGATAGTTGAACGCCGAGAAGTTGATCATCCGGCGGCCCTCGACGACGGCCACCGCGCCGTTGTAGCCGTCGTGGATGCGCCCGTACGGGTTGGCGCCGCTGGACTCGGCCTGACGCAGCCGGCCGCGCAGCTCGGCGTACTCGGCCCAGTCCTCGAAGCGCCGCTCGCGCCGTACCGGCGTGGCCGGCTCGGGTGCGCGGACCGGCTCGGGCTCGGGCTCGGGCGGCGGCGC
>JBOHCW010000209.1:0-3943 GCA_050725375.1 Actinocrinis sp.
GGGCTACCCGCCCGAGCAGGAACGCTCGGCGCTGGCACGCGCAGGGTACTGACACGGTTTTCGCCGCGTCCGCCGGGCACCGGTATCAGAGGTCAGCTTCCGTCGGGATAGCCGCCGCGGTGCAGCACCATCGGGAAGTGCGGCAACGTGGTCGGCGCGCGCACCGAGGCGCGCCAGCCGTCCGGGTACGGCGCGACGCCCTCCCAGAGCGGCGCGTCCCTCGTGCCGTCGCCGACGAGCCGTTCGAGCGACTGACGCAGAGTGCCGGTAGCGCTGTCGGCGTCAGCGTCAGCACCCACGTCAGCACCCACGTCACCGTCTGAATCAGTGTCCGAGCCAGCGCCTGAGCCAGCGCCTGAGCCAGCGCTGCTGTCGGCGTTCTCCGATGCCTTGCGCGCGGCCCTGCGGGCCGGAGCCGTGGTCGGTGGTCCGGTGCGGCATCGCGTGCTCGAACTCGTTGTCGAACTCGATCGTGTACGCGACGAGCGCCTGTGACAGCAACGCCGTCAACGGCAGCTGATCCACCATGGCCCCAGTGTCCCAGCCGCCGCCGACAGCCGCGGATCAATCACGAGCCCGGCGGCGTGGGCGAGCCGCGCACGATGCGCCGCTCGCCGAGCTCAGGCAGCACGCGCGCCATGGCCTCGAAATCCTTGTCATCGTGGAGCACGGTCAAATCGCGGTCGACGGCGGTGGCCGCTAACAGCAGGTCGACGACGCCTGCTCCACGGTGCTGTGCACGGGTGGTCAGGCGTTGCTGGGCGCTTTCGATCCACGGCCAGGGATTCTTGGGGACCGGCGCGGTGCGGAAGGCGGAGTCGAGCAACTCGGCGATCTGTCGGCGCTCGGCTTCGCTGCGAGCGCTACGTAGGATCTCAATCCGAGTCGCCTCACAAACGCACACCGTACCCTCGGTGATCTCCTGCTGCCATGGAGCATATTGCGCAGGTTCACGCCTGAAGCGCCAATAGGCGCTCGCGTCGAGCAGGTAGATGGCGATCACGCCGTATCGCTCCGCGCGGCTTCCGGGCCGAGGCCCTTGCGCGCGCGCCACGCCTCGTACCCGGCCTCCGCGTCGCCCAACTGCATCAACTGCTCGAACGCACGCAGCCGAGCCCTGCGCTGCGCAACCTCGCGCAGGGCCGTGTTTACAGTCTCCTTCTTCGTGGTGGTGCCCAGCTCACGCATGGCCTCGGCCAGCGCCTGGTCATCAAGGTCGATCGGGGTGACGCTCATCGGGTGCTCCCTTCTCGCCGTGCTTATACATAGTCTAGGGTACCTTTGTATAAGCCGCGAGCGGCGGTGGGAGCCCGACGTTGTGCAGCGCCGGTCGGGTGCCGTGCCGGTCAGATGAAGCGGCGGGCCCGGGTGCGCTCCAGCAGGATGCCGACGGCCAGGGCGCCGGTCAGCAGGAAGGCCGGGACGCCGATGCCGGCGTGGCCGTTCCTCATCATCATGATCAGGTACCAGGCGCTCACGCCGCCGATGATCAGCGCGCCGAGCACGGCCGCCTGACGGTTGATCAGGCCCACCGTCAGCAGGCCCGCGCCGGCGGCGTTCAGGGCCGCCATCGTGAGCATCGCGGGGCGGCTGGTCAGGCCGGTGAACTCGGTGAACAGGTGCGCGTTGCGACCGGTTATCAGGTTGATCGGGGCGAAGGTGAATTCCAGGATCAACGGGACCGACAGGGCGGCGGACAGGATACTCATCGGATTGCTCCCGGTTCGTGAGGTCGGATCGGGCAGGGTCGGATCGGGCAGGGTCGGTTCGGATCGGGTCGGGTCGGGGTCTTCCTGAAGGGTCTTCCTGAAGCTCCTGAAGACCTTCAGGCGGACACGCTCACGCGCGCGCCGGTGCGCTCCTGGGCCTTCTTGGCGCGGCGGCCCGCCTTCTTCGCGCGCACACCGAGCAGGAACTCCAGCAGCCGGGTGCGCCGGTCCTCGACGCCGTTGGTGCGCAGCAGGTTCAGCAGCAGCCACAGGCGCAGCTCGCCCAGGTGCGCCGGGGAGCCGTGGACGTCGTCGAACTCGATGAAGCCGACGTCGGGCAGGTGCTCGCCCAGGAGCATCCGCTCGGTCCCGGGAATGATCTCGTCGCGGGCGCTGACGACGTAGCGGACCGGTACCTTGACGGCGCGCAACTCGTCGGGGTCCAGCGCCCAGCCGTGGTGCAACGACTCGGCCAGCGCGGCCTCGCCGGGCTCGCGGGTCAGGGCGACCAGCGTGTCCTTGGTGATCTGGGGTACCCGGGGCCACCAGTGCTCGTCGGTGAAGAAGTTCGAGATCGGCGCGCCGACGGTCAGGATCCGTCCGATGCGCTCGTCCCGGGCCGCCGCCCGCAGGGCCAGATGGCCGCTGAAGCTGAGCGTGAGCAGCGAGACGTTCGCGTCCAGCGCCCGGCCGCCCAGCCGGTCCAGCAGGAAGCTGAGAAACCGCCACGAGTCGGGGCCGTAGGGCAGCGTGTTCTCGCCGACGCCCGGCATCTCGGTCACCACCGCCGCGAAGCCGAGCTTCGCGAAACGCGGCAGCAGTTGCGCCCACTGCTCCTTGACGCTCACGATGCCGCCCATCACGAGCAGCAGCGGCCTCGGCTCGGCGCCGTCCAGGCCGGTCGCCCACGCCGAGAACGTGCCCTGCTCGTGCGAGAAGTCCAGCTTCTCGATGCCCCGGGCCCGCTTCGCGCGCCAGGCGTCGAAAGACTCCACGACGCCGCGTTGCGCCGCGACGCGCTCCGGGTCGCCGTGGTGCGGGAAGCGGGCCAGCGCGTAGTCGCGGCAGGCCTCGACCGACTTGCCGCGTTCGGCCAGCCGGCCCGCCTCGACCGACCACACCCGGGCCCACGAGTCGGCCGCGCCGGGCGTGTCGTTGCGGATGCCGGCCAGCACCCGCTCCAGGCGCCCGGCCTTCATGCCCTGGCCCTTCGCGTGCAGCCGGGCGAATTCCTTGAGCTCTTCGAGGTGGTCCACGGCGGTACTCCTCGTCGGTCGGCGGACGCGGCCATCCGGCCGACAGTGTGGGGTGCGGGCTGCGCCTGGCAGCGTTCTGCCACTGCTGTCAGTGCTCTTACGGTGTAGTGGTCCGGTGTGTCGGCCCGGTCAGACCTTGGCGGCGGACGGCGCGGCCTCGCGGATCGCGGCGGCCGCGCGCTTGGCGCCGCGCTCCTGCAGCTGGAAGTACGCGCCGGCCAGCACCCGCCGCTTGAGCGCGGGGGAGCGGTCCACCAGCCGGTACAGGCTGCGCCGGCCGGTCACCGCCAGCGGCGAGGACAGGGCGAACATCTTCTCCTGGCGCAGCTGCAGGCCGCGCGAGCGCGCCACCGAGGGCGCGCGCTCCTGCTGGAAGCGCTGCAGCACCTCCGCCAACTCCGCCTTGTCCGGCTTCGGGTAGTCCAGCACCGGCGCGACCATCGGGGCCAGCGCCACCGCGTCGATGATCGCGTGGTTCACACCCTGGCCCAGGATCGGGGACAGCGTGTGCGCCGCGTCGCCGATCAGCACCAGGCCCGGCAGCGACCACTGCGGCACGATCGCGGTGAAGATGTCCAGCATCGAGGTGTCCGACCAGCTGCGCACCTGCGCGCGCACCGCCGCCGACAGCTCAGGCGCCAGGTCGTCCAGCCGCTTGTGCAGCGCGCCGATGCCCTCGGCCCGCAGGGCCTTGAGACCGCCCTTGGCGATGTTGAAGCCCACCCGCACGTCGTTCGGGTGGGTCGGGATGAACAGGCCGTGGTTGCCGCCGTCGATCCGGACCCGGTACGTCACGTCGTCCCACTCGGAGGGGAACGGCAGCTTCAGCCACACCACGTCCCGGTCCAGCGGGATCTTGTCGTACTTCAGGCCCGACATCTCGCGCACCTTGCTGAACCGGCCGTCGGCGGCCACGGTCAGCGCCGCGTGCACGTCCACCTGCCCGTCCGGGCCGGCGATCCGCACGCCGGCCACGCC
>JBOHCW010000210.1:0-2957 GCA_050725375.1 Actinocrinis sp.
CCCCCACAACGATGCCTACCGGTCCCGCGCGCGAGCAGACGCCGGAAAGGCACTCGCGATCCCGGATCCGTTCGGTATTGAACTGGATTTTAAGAGCCTGCTGGACCGGTAGAGCCGCGCACGATCAGGTCGGTGGCGAGTTCGACGTGCAGGGCATCGACCTGGTGGCCGTCTAGAAGCCGGATCAGCAGGCTGACGGCCATCCGGCCCATCTCGGCCAGCGGCTGGCGGACCGTGGTGAGCATGGGGCTGGTGGCCTGGGCCAGGTCGATGTCGTCGAAGCCCGCGATCGAGACGTCGTCGGGCACGCGTAGGCCGCGCTGTCTCGCCGCGGCCAACGCGCCGACGGCCGCCTTGTCGTTGAAGCCGATCAGGGCGGTCGGGCGGTCGGCGAGGTCGAGCAGTTGGCTCGCGGCGGCGTAGCCGGACTCAGTGGTCGGATGCGTGGCGCGGACCAGGTCCGGTGACGGGAGGACGCCCACGTCGGCCAGCGCCGACGCGTGTCCGGCCAGTCGCGCCTCGCCGGCCAGCCAGTTGTCGGGGCCGGCGATCACGCCGATCCTGCGGTGGCCCAGGCGGACCAGGTGGCCGGTCATGCTGCGCGAACCGGCGAAGTGGGCCGCGGAGACGGACGCGATGTCGCGCGGTGGAGCGGTGCGCGGGTCGACGACGACGAACGGGAAACCCTGGGCGCGTAAGGCGGTCAGCTGCTCGCCGGGTTCCGGCGGGAGGATGACGATCGCGCCGGCGATGTCGCTGTTGTCGGGCAGGGCTCTTAGCACAGGGCTCTGCTGCGCTGCCTCGCCGGCGTTGAGGATCAGGGGCCTGCCGTGCAGGTCCAGCGTCTCGGCGATCGAGGACACGATCAGGCCGAAGTAGTCCGTGAGCAGATACGGGCAGCGGACGAAGACGGCCTTGTTCGTGGTGCCTTTGCGAGGTCCGTGGCCGAGTCCGGGGCCGGACGCGGTGGCGGCGAGTTCGTCCGCGGCGTTGCGGACCAGGGCGCGGGTGTGCGGCGCGACGTTCGCGTGTCCGTTGAGGACTCGGGAGACGGTGGCGATGGACACGCCGGTACGCGCGGCGATCTCGCGGACGGTGACGGTCCGTCCCGTTCCGTTTCCGGCGAGGTCATCGGCCATGTGTTACATCCGCGTGTTCCATGAACGCAGCATAGCCGGGTACGGGCGGGCGTGCCGTAGCCTGCCGGAACTTCCCTGAGTCGCGAGATTTCGTTGACAGGGCGGGGTGCGGCTGCTTGGCTGCGCGTGCCGGGCGTGTTCCAGAGTTGTTACATTTCGTTACAGGCGCCCGGGTCTCTCTGAGGAAGGACGAGGATGTCCCGCAGCAGATTCGTCGCGGCGCTGGGCACGGTGGTGGCCACCGTCGGCGCGGCGACCTCGGCCGGCGGAGCGTTCGCCGCCGACGGCACACCGGCTGGGCACGGTTCGGCCGCCGGCCCGCTCGCCGCGCACGTTTGGGTGACCACGCCGGACGGTACGGACAAGCTCAGCGACCTGGGCACGGTGGCGTTCGGCGGCGCGGCGACCACCGCGCCGACCGTCGTGATCGATCCGACGCAGACCTTCCAGACCATGCGGGGTTTCGGCGGCGCGATCACCGACTCGTCGGCCACCGTGCTGTACGGCATGTCGCCGGCCGCGCGCGCGGCCACGATGCGGTCGCTGTTCTCGCCGAACGGGGGCGACGGGCTGGACTACCTGCGCCAGCCCATCGGGGCGTCCGACTTCGTCGCGACCGCCGACTACACGTTCGACGATCTGCCGGCCGGGCAGACCGACTACGGCCAGCGGCACTTCTCCATCGCGCACGACCAGGCGCAGATCCTGCCGCTGTTGCGTGAGGCCAAGGCGCTCAATCCGGCGCTGAAGGTCATCGCCACGCCGTGGAGCCCGCCGGCCTGGATGAAGACCGGCGGCTCGCTGGTCGGCGGCCGGTTGATCGACGATCCGCGCGTGTACCAGTCGTACGCGCTCTACCTGCTCAAGTTCGTCGAGGCGTACCGGGCGAACGGCGTGACCGTGAACACGATCACCGTGCAGAACGAGCCGCAGAACCGCAACCCCTCCGGCTATCCGGGTACTGACATGCCCTCCTGGCAGGAGGACCGGGTGATCGAGGATCTCGGCCCGATGCTGCGCGCCGCGCACCTGCCGACGCAGATCCTCGGCTATGACCACAACTGGACGGAGCACCCGAACGACGCGGCCAGCACCCCGCCCGACGAGACCGCGGACATCGACGCCTACCCGCAGAACGTGCTGTCGTCCCCGGCCGCCAAGTGGGTCGCGGGCACCGCGTACCACTGCTACGCGGGCGACCCGAGCGCGATGACCGTGCTGCACAATCAGTTCCCGGACAAGGCGATCTACTTCACCGAGTGCTCCGGCAGCGTGTCCTCGGACCCGGCGAACACGTTCTCCGACACGCTCAAGTGGCATGCCAGGAACCTGATCATCGGCAACACCCGCAACTGGGCCGAGACCGTGATCAACTGGAACGTGGCGCTCGACCCGTCCGGCGGTCCGCACGTCGGCGGCTGCGGCACCTGCACGCCGATCGTGACTGTCGGCCCCGGCGACGCGGTGAGCTACAACGCCGAGTACTACACGCTCGGCCATCTGGCCCGCTTCGTGAAGCCGGGCGCCGTGCGCATCGCCAGTACCTCGTTCGGCACCACAGGCTGGAACGGCCAGGTGATGGACGTGGCGTTCCGCAATCCGGACGGTAGCACGGTCCTGGTCGCGCACAATGAGAACGACAACCCGCAGACTTTCGCCGTGCGCGAGGGTGACCAGTCGTTCACGTACACGCTGCCCGGCGGCGCGCTGGCCACCTTCGTGTGGCACGGGACCCCGGCCGGCACGTATGCGCTGCGGCAGGTCGATCCGAGCGGGTGGATCGCGACCGCCGACCCGGCCGGGCCGACCAACTCGTGC
>JBOHCW010000211.1:0-10973 GCA_050725375.1 Actinocrinis sp.
CGCCCGCACCGCGCACCAGGGCGACAAGAGCCCGCTCGCGCTGGCCAACCGGGAGATCGGCGCGCTGCCGCCGGCCGCCAAGGCGCAGGCGGGCAAGCGGGTCGGCCAGGCGCGCGGCGCGGTCAACGCCGCGCTCGCGGCCCGGCAGGCCGCGCTGGAGGCCGAGCGCGACGCGCGCGTCCTGGTCGAGGAGGGCGTCGACGTCACGCTGCCCTGGGACCGCGCCCCGCGCGGCGCCCGGCACCCGCTGACGACCCTTCAGGAACGCATCGCGGACGCGTTCACCGCCATCGGCTGGGAGGTCGCCGAAGGCCCCGAGATCGAGTCCGAGTGGATGAACTTCGACGCCCTCAACATCGGCCGCGACCACCCGGCGCGCAGCACCCAGGACACGTTCTTCATCGACACGCCCGGCGCGACCGAGGACACCGACTCGCTGGTCCTGCGCACCCACACCTCCCCGGTGCAGATCCGCTCGCTGCTGACCCGCGAGCCGCCGGTGTACGTGATCTGTCCCGGCCGCGTCTTCCGCAGCGACGCCCTCGACGCCACCCACACCCCGGTGTTCGGGCAGATCGAGGGCCTGGCCGTGGACGAGGGCATCACCATGGCCGACCTGAAGGGCACGCTCGACCACTTCGCCACCGTGATGTTCGGCGACGGCATCACCACCCGGCTGCGCCCGAGCTACTTCCCGTTCACCGAGCCGAGCGCCGAGATGGACCTGCGCTGCTTCGTGTGCCGCGGCGACTCGGTCGGCAACCCGGACCGGCCCTGCCGCACCTGCAACTCCGAGGGCTGGATCGAGTGGGGCGGCTGCGGCGTGGTCAACCCGCGGGTGCTGCGCGCGGCCGGCGTCGACCCGGAGCGCTACAGCGGCTTCGCGTTCGGCATGGGCCTGGAACGCACTCTGATGTTCCGCCACTCGGTCGCCGACATGCACGACATCGTCGAGGGTGACGTCCGCTTCACCCTTCCGTTCGGGACGGAAATCTGATGCGCGTACCGCTCTCCTGGCTGCGGGAGTACGTCGAGCTGCCCGCCGGGGCCCGCGGCCGCGAGGTCGCCGAGCGCCTGGTGCGCGCCGGCCTGGAAGTCGAGACCGTGCACGAGTCCGGCGTCGGGCTGACCGGCCCGCTGGTGGTCGGCCACGTGCTCGAAGTCGAGGAGCTGACCGGGTTCAAGAAGCCGATCCGGTTCTGCCAGGTCCAGGTCGGCCCCTCGCCCGAGGACACCCGCGGCATCATCTGCGGCGCCCGCAACTTCGCCACCGGCGACAAGGTCGTGGTGGCCCTGCCCGGCGCCGTGCTGCCCGGCGAGTTCAAGATCACCGCGCGGTCCACCTACGGCCACGTGTCCGACGGCATGATCTGCTCCGCCCGCGAGCTCGGCCTCGGCGAGGACCACTCGGGCATCATCGTGCTGCCCGACGAGTGCGAGGTCGGCGCCGACGCGATCGAACTGCTCGGCGTGCGCGACGAGGTGCTGGACATCGCGGTCACGCCCGACCGCGGCTACTGCCTGTCCATGCGCGGTATCGCGCGCGAGGCGGCCATCGCGTACGGCACTACGCTGCGTGACCCGGCGCTGCTCGACACTCCCGCGCCCACCCGCACAGGGCACCCGGTGAACCTGGTCGACGCGACCGGGTGCGACCTGTTCGTCGCGCGCCTGGTACGCGGCATCGACCCGCTCTCGCCGTCGCCGCTGTGGATGCAGCGGCGCATCCAGCTGGCCGGCATGCGCCCGATCTCCCTGATCGTCGACATCACCAACTACGTGATGATGGAGATCGGCCAGCCGCTGCACGCCTACGCCGCGAACAGGCTGACCGGCCCGATCACCGTGCGCCGCGCGCAGGCCGGCGAGGTGCTGGAGACCCTGGACGGCGCGCACCGCCGGCTGGACCCCGAGGACCTGGTCATCGCCGACGCCTCCGGTCCGATCGGCCTGGCCGGCGTGATGGGCGGCGCGGCCACCGAGGTGCAGCCGACCACCACCGACGTGCTGATCGAGGGCGCGCACTTCGACCCGGTCGCCATCGCGCGCGCGGCCCGCCGGCACAAGCTGCCGTCCGAGGCGTCGCGCCGCTTCGAGCGCGGCGTCGACCCGCACGCGGCCGCCGCGGCAGTGCAGCGCACCGTCGACCTGCTGGTGTTGCTCGGCCAGGGCGAGGCCGACCCGGCGGTCACCGTCGAGTCCACCCGCCCGCCCTTTACCGAGCCGATCGCGATCGACGCGGAACTGCCCGGCAGGGTCGCCGGGCTCGACTATCCGCACGCGACCGTGGTCGGCCGGCTGCAGGAGATCGGCTGCGGCGTCGAGGGCCTGGACCAGCTGCGGGTCGTCGCGCCCTCCTGGCGCCCCGACCTGACCGACCCGAACGACCTGGCCGAAGAGGTCATCAGGCTCGAAGGCTACGACCGGGTGCCCTCGACCATGCCGCGCGTCCCGGCCGGCCGCGGCCTGACCGTCAAGCAGCGCTTCCGCCGCCGGGTCGGGCGCGACCTGGCCGGCGCCGGCTACGTCGAGGTGCTCAGCTACCCCTTCGTCGGCGAGCGCGACTTCGACCAGCTCGGCGTCCCGTCCGGCGACCCGCGCCGCACCACGCTGCGCGTGACCAACCCGCTGTCCGACGAACAGCCCGAGATGCGCACCACGCTGCTGCCCGGCCTGCTGGGCGCACTGCGCCGCAACCTCGGCCGCGGCTTCAACGACGTCGCGCTGTTCGAGAGCGGCCTGGTGTTCCTGCCGCGCGCCGGCGCCACCCCGCCGCCGCGGCTGTCCACCGCGCACCGCCCGACCGACGACCAGCTCGCCGCGCTCGACGCCGCGCTGCCCGATCAGCCGGCGCACGTCGCCGTCGTCGTCGCGGGGCTGCGCGAACCCGCCGGCTGGTGGGGCGCGGGCCGCCCGCAGAACCAGGACGCGACCTCGACGCTGTGGGCCGACGCCGTCGAGGCCGCGCGGACCGTCGCGCGCGCCTGCGGCGTGCAGCTCGAAGTGACGCAGAGTCAGTACGAGCCCTGGCACCCGGGCCGCTGTGCGCGGCTGTCGGCGCACGGCCGCGTGATCGGCTACGCCGGCGAGCTGCACCCGAAGGTGCTCACCGAGCTCGGCCTGCCGCCGCGCACCAGCGCGATGGAGCTCGACCTCGACGCGCTGCTGCCGACCCGCGACATCCCGGTCCAGGGGCCGCTGGTCTCGACCTTCCCGGCGGCCGGCCAGGACGTCGCCCTCGTGGTCGACGACCGGGTACCGGCCGTCGCGGTCCAGGCGGCCCTTGAGCGCGGGGCGGGCGTGCTGCTCGAATCCATCCGGCTGTTCGACGTCTACCGCGGCGAGCGGATCGGCGAGGGCAAGAAGTCGCTGGCCTTCTCGCTGCGCTTCCGCGCCGCCGACCGGACGCTGACCGTGGACGAGGCGTCCCAGGCGCGCGACGCCGCCGTCAGCCTCGCCGCCGAGCAGACCGGGGCGAGCCTGCGCGGCTGACCGGCGCTCGTCCTCGACGCGAGTTCGATCGTCCCGGCCCCATGCGAAGGGGGGCCGGGACGAGTCGTCTCCGAGCACGGGAGGATTTCGAAAACGGTGGCATAGTCATTCGGAACGCTGTATTGTCATGCGTATGACGATCCGGATCGCGGTCGCCGGGGCGACCGGCTATGCGGGCGGGGAGATCCTGCGGATCCTCCTCGGCCATCCCGCCGTGCTCGACGGGCGGGCGCGTATCGGCGCGCTGACCGCCTGGTCGAACGCGGGCTCCGCGCTGGGCGAGCACCAGCCGCACCTCGGGCCGCTGGCCGACCGCGTCCTCGATCCGACCGACGCGCAGCACCTGGCCGGGCACGAGGCGGTGTTCCTGGCCCTGCCCCACGGCCAGTCCGGCGCGGTGGCCGAGGCACTGGGCCCGGACGTGCTGGTCATCGACTGCGGCGCCGACTTCCGGCTCGCCGACGCGCAGGCGTGGGAGAGGTTCTACGGCAGCGCGCACGCCGGGACCTGGCCGTACGGGCTGCCCGAGCTTCCCGGCGCGCGCGAGGCGCTGCGGGGGGCGAAGCGGGTCGCCGTACCCGGCTGCTTCCCGACCGTCGCCACGCTCGCGCTGTTCCCGGCGCTGGCCGCCGAACTGATCGCCCCCGAGGTCGTGATCACCGCCGTGACCGGCGCCTCCGGCGCCGGCAAGTCGCTCAAGCCGCACCTGCTCGGCTCGGAGCTCATGGGCAACGCCGCCGCGTACCAGGTCGGCGGCGTCCACCGGCACACGCCCGAGATCGTGCAGAACCTCGGCCGGGCGCTGCCCGGGGGCGCGTCGGGCCCGGGCGCCGCACAGCCGGGTGTGTCAGTGTCCTTCACCCCGGTGCTCGCCCCGATGGCACGCGGCATCCTCGCCAGCTGCTCCGCGCCGACGGCCCCCGGCGTCACCGTCGCCGACCTGCGCGCCGCCTATGAGAAGGCCTACGCCGACGAGCCCTTCGTCACCCTGCTGCCCGAGGGCCGCTGGCCGCAGACCGGCGCCGTCTTGGGCGCCAACGCCGTGCATCTCCAGCTGGCGCTCGACGAGAGCACCGGCCGGCTGATCGCGATCGGCGCCGTGGACAACCTCGCCAAGGGCACCGGCGGCGCCGCGGTGCAGTGCCTCAACCTCGCGCTCGGCTGGCCCGAGGCCGCCGGACTGACCACGATCGGAGTGGCCCCGTGACCACCGAGCCCGAACCCGCCGAGGCCTCAGGTGCCGAGATCCCGCAGGTCGAGATCACCGGCGCCGGACTGCTGGGCGCCCCCGACGCGGCGGCCACCGTGGCCGCGGCGTACGCACTGGCCACGGCCGTGGGGGAATCGGGCTTCGCCGCGGCGGCGGGCGTCACCGCCGCGCGCGGTTTCCGCGCGTCCGGCGTCGCGGCCGGTCTGAAGGCCACCGGAGCCCTCGACATCGCCCTCGTGGTGAACGACGGTCCGTCACGCGCAGCCGCCGCCGTCTTCACCTCGAACCGGATCAAGGCGGCCCCGGTGGTGTGGACCCAGGAGGTCGCCAAGGCCGGTCTCCTGCACGCCGTGATCCTCAACTCCGGCGGCGCCAACGCGTGCACCGGACCGCTCGGATTCCAGGACGCCCACGCGACCGCCGAGCACGTGGCCAAGCTGCTCGACACCTCGGCCGCCGAGATCGCCGTCTGCTCCACCGGCTTGATCGGCGTGCGACTGCCCATGGACAAACTGCTTCCCGGCGTGACCGCCGCGGCCGGCGCACTGTCCGACACCGGCGGAGCCGACGCATCCGAGGCCATCCGCACGACGGACACCGTCGCCAAGACCGCCGTCGTGCGGCACGCCTCCGGTTTCACCGTCGGCGGCATGGCCAAGGGCGCGGGAATGCTCGCGCCCGGCCTGGCCACCATGCTCTGCGTCATCACCACCGACGCGGACGTCGCGGCCGAAGACCTCGACCGTGTGCTGCGCAATGCGGTCGCGCACACCTTCGACCGGATCGATTCCGACGGCTGCATGTCCACCAACGACACGGTCGTCCTGATGGCCTCGGCGGCGTCCGGCGTCACGCCGCAGGCGGGCGAGTTCGAGGCCGCGGTGTCCGAAGTCTGCGACGCGCTGGCCCGCCGGCTGATCGCGGACGCCGAGGGCGCCTCCAAGGAGATCCGGATCGAGGTGGTGCACGCCGCCGACGAGCCCGACGCGCTCGAGGCGGCCCGCTCGATCGCCCGCAACAACCTGTTCAAGTGCGCGATCTACGGTGAGGACCCGAACTGGGGCCGGGTGCTGTCCGCGGTCGGCACCACGTCGGCCCGCTTCGAGCCCGACCAGCTCGCCGTCGCCATCAACGACGTCTGGGTGTGCCGGGACGGCTCGGTCGGAGAGGACCGCGAGCTGTGCGACCTGACCGCGCGCCAGGTGCACGTCGTCGTCGACCTCAACGCCGGCCAGAGCACCGCGACGGTGTGGACCAACGACCTGACCAACGAGTACGTGCACGAGAACTCGGCGTACTCGTCGTGAAGACCACCGCGGGCGGCACCCGCTCCCACGAGGCCCTGGCCAAGGCCGAGGTCCTGACCCAGGCGCTGCCCTGGCTCTCCCGCTTCCACGGCGCCACCGTCGTGGTCAAGTTCGGCGGCCACGCCATGGTCGACGACGAGCTCAAGCGCGCCTTCGCCCGGGACGTGGTCTTCCTGCGATACGCGGGGCTGCGCCCGGTGGTCGTGCACGGCGGCGGCCCGCAGATCAGCCGCGAACTGGAGAAGGCCGGGCTGGAGTCCACCTTCACCGCCGGGCTGCGGGTGACCACCCCCGAGGCCATGGACGTGGTCCGGATGGTGCTCACCGGCCAGGTACAGCGCGAGATCGTCGGCCTGGTGAACGCGCACGGGTCCTTCGCCGTCGGCATGTCCGGCGAGGACGGCAACACGCTGCTGGCCGACCGGCGCCTGGCCGAGGTGGACGGCGAGCAGGTCGACATCGGCCGGGTCGGCGACGTGACCAAGGTCGACGCGACCCTGATCAACGCCCTGCTGAACGACGGCCGCATCCCGATCGTCTCCAGCGTCGCCCGCGCCGCGGACGGCGGCGTCTACAACGTGAACGCCGACACCGCAGCCGCCGCCCTCGCGGTCGGCCTCGGCGCGGAGAAACTCGTCGTGCTCACCGACGTCGAGGGCCTGTACGCCGATTGGCCCGCCGCCGGCTCATCGGGCACTGCCGAACAGGTGATCAGCCAGCTCTCCGTCGAAGAACTGGAGAAACTGCTGCCCTCGCTCTCTTCCGGCATGGCGCCGAAGATGGAAGCCTGCCTGCGCGCCGTGCGCGGCGGCGTCAAGGCCGCGCACGTGCTCGACGGCCGGGTACAGCACTCGCTGCTACTCGAAGTGTTCACCGACGAGGGAATCGGGACCATGGTGGTGTCCTCATGACGATCGCGACCGCCGAGGCGCCCGAACTGTGGTCCCAGTCGGGCCACAGCGCCCATACGACCGGTGCCGCCTGGACCGAGCGCTACGCCGGCTCCATGATGAACACCTTCGGACCGCCGAAGCGGGTGTTCGTGCGCGGCGAGGGCGCCCAACTCTGGGACGCCGACGGCAACCGCTACCTCGATCTGTTCGCCGGCATCGCGGTCAACACCCTCGGCCACGCGCACCCGCTGATCGTGCAGGCCGTCACCGCGCAGCTGACCACCCTCGGCCACGTCGGCAACTTCTACGCCACCGCCCCGCAGATCGCCCTGGCCGAGCGGCTCGTCGCCCTGGTCGGCGACCCCGGCGCCCGGGTCTACTTCTGCAACTCCGGAACCGAGGCCAACGAGGCAGCCTTCAAGCTCTCCCGGCTGACCGGCCGCACCAAGATCGTCGCCGCTGAGGGCGGCTTCCACGGCCGCACCGTCGGCGCCCTCGCGCTGACCGGCAAGCCCGCGATCCGCGAACCGTTCGAGCCGCTGCCCGGCCAGGTCACCTTCGTGCCCTTCGGCGACGTCGCGGCCCTCGAAGCCGCCGTCGACGACGAGACCGCCGCGTTCATCGTCGAGCCCATCCAGGGCGAGCGCGGCGTCGAGCCCGCTCCGCCCGGCTACCTGACCGCCGCCCGTGCGATCACCGAGAAGCACGGCGCGCTGTTCATGCTCGACGAGGTACAGACCGGCATCGGCCGCACCGGCACCTGGTTCCGCTACCAGGAGGAGTCCCAGCGCAACGGCGACTGGCAGCCGGACGTCATCTCGGTGGCCAAGGGCCTCGGCGGCGGCCTGCCGATCGGCGCCTCCATCGCTCTCGGCCGCGCGGCCCAGCTGTTCACCCCTGGCGCGCACGGCACCACCTTCGGCGGAAACCCGATCGCCTGCGCCGCGGGCCTGGCGGTGCTTTACGCGATCGAGCGCGACCACCTGCTCGACAACGTCACCGCGATAGGCGCCCGGCTGCGCGACGGCATCCTCGCCCTCGGACATCCAACCGTCGTCGGCGTGCGCGGCGCCGGGTTGTTGCTCGCGATCGAGTTGGCAGAACCGGTCGCGCCCGCGCTCGCCGAGGCGGCGCTCTGCGCCGGGTTCATCGTCAACCCGGTCAATCCGACCGCGATCCGGCTCGCGCCGCCGCTGATCCTCACCGCCGCGCAGGCCGACGAGTTCCTGGCCGCGCTGCCCGCCCTGCTCGACGCGCCCACCCCCGGGAGCAACTGATGGTCCGCCACTTCCTGCGCGACGACGACCTCACCCCGGCCGAGCAGGCCCGGGTCCTCGACCTGGCCGACGAGCTGAAGGCCGCGCCGTACCGCAAGGAGCCGCTCGTCGGCCCGAAGGCCGTCGCGATCCTTTTCGACAAGCCGTCCACCCGCACTCGGGTGTCCTTCAGCGTCGGCGTCGCCCAACTCGGCGGCTACCCGCTGGTCATCGACGCCGGCACCAGCCAACTCGGCCGCGGCGAGCCGATCGAGGACACCGCGCGGGTGCTGGACCGCCAGGTCTGCGCGATCGTCTGGCGCACCTTCGAGCAGTCCCGCATCGAGGCCATGGCCGCGGTCTCGCGCGTCCCGGTCGTCAATGCCCTGACGGACGAGTTCCACCCTTGCCAGATCCTCGCCGACCTGCAGACCATCCGCGAGCACAAGGGCAGGCTCACCGGCCTGACGATGACCTACCTGGGCGACGGCGCCAACAACATGGCGCACTCGTACCTGCTCGGCGGTGCCCTGGCGGGCATGCACGTGCGCGTCGGCACCCCGGCCGAGTACCTGCCGGACCCGGCAATCGTCGCGGATGCCACCCGCATCGCAGAGCAGACCGGCGGATCCACCACCGTCCTGCATGACGCCAAAGCTGCCGCGACCGACGCCGACGTCCTGGTCACCGACACCTGGGTCTCCATGGGGCAGGAGGCCGAACAGGCTGACCGCGTCGAGGTCTTCAAGCCCTACGCCCTCGACGAGGCGGCCCTGGCGCTGGCCGCCCCGGACGCGATCGTCCTGCACTGCCTGCCCGCCTACCGCGGCAAGGAGATCGCCGCCTCGGTCATCGACGGACCGCGCTCCGTCGTCTGGGACGAGGCCGAGAACCGGCTGCACGCGCAGAAGGCGCTGCTCACCTTCCTGATCGAGCAGTCCTGGGCTGACGAGGAGCGCCGACGATGACCGACGACCAGGACGGTCAGTCGGCCCTCGGCGCGCTGACCGCCGTCAACACCCGCCGGGCCCGCCACCAGCGCATCGCCGACCTGCTCGGCAAGCACAAGGTGCGCTCGCAGACCGGGCTGGCCGAACTGCTCGCCGAGGAGGGCTACTCGGTCACCCAGGCCACCCTCTCGCGCGACCTCGACGAACTCGGCGCCGTCCGCATCCGCGACGGGGACGGCGCCCTGGTCTACGCTCTGCGCAGCGAGGGCGGCGACGGCGCGCCGATGGTCGCCCGCGAGGCCAGCGTGCTGGAGGCTCGGCTCAAGCGGCTGCTCGGCGAACTGCTGGTCACCGCCGAGGGCTCGGCCAACCTGGTGGTCCTGCGCACCCCGCCCGGAGCCGCCCAGTTCCTGGCCTCCGCCATCGACCACGCCGACAACCACGGGGTCACCGCCGCCGTCATGGGCACCATCGCCGGAGACGACACCGTCCTGGTGATCTGCCGCGAACCGACCGGCGGGCCGGACCTGGCCCGCCAGCTGATCCAAGCCGCCGAACGCGGCTGACCGTACCGCCGACAGTGCGCCGGCCGCCGCGCAGCGCGAGCGGCCGGACGAAGAATGGAGCGAAGCATCATGACCGACCGCGTCGTCCTGGCCTACTCCGGAGGCCTGGACACCTCCGTGTGCATCGGCTGGATCGCCGAGCAGACCGGCGCCGAGGTGATCGCCGTCGCGGTGGACGTCGGCCAGGGCGGCGAGGACCTGGAGACCATCCGCAAGCGCGCCCTGGACTGCGGCGCCGTCGAGGCCGAGGTCGCCGACGCCCGCACCGAGTTCGCCGAGGAGTACTGCCTGCCGGCCCTGAAGGCCAACGCCCTCTACATGGACCGCTACCCGCTGGTCTCCGCGCTCTCGCGGCCGACCATCGTCAAGCACCTGGTCGCCGCCGCGCGCAAGCACGGCGCCGACACGGTCGGCCACGGCTGCACCGGCAAGGGCAACGACCAGGTGCGCTTCGAGGTCGGCATTCAGACCCTCGCCCCCGAGCTGCGCTGCGTCGCCCCCGTGCGCGACTACGGCATGACCCGGGACAAGGCCATCGCCTTCGCCGAGGCCAAGGCGCTGCCGATCGAGACCACGAAGAAGAACCCGTACTCGATCGACCAGAACCTGTGGGGCCGCGCGGTGGAGACCGGCTTCCTGGAGGACATCTGGAACGCCCCGATCGAGGACGTCTACAGCTACACCGAGAACCCGGCCACCCCGCGCGAGGCCGACGAACTGGTCATCGCCTTCGAGGCCGGCGTCCCGGTCGCGATCGACGGCCGTGCGGTCACCGCGCTGGAGGCCATCGCCGAGCTGAACAAGCGCGCCGGAGCCCAGGGCGTCGGCCGGCTCGACATGGTCGAGGACCGGCTGGTCGGCATCAAGTCCCGGGAGATCTACGAGGCTCCCGGCGCGATCGCGCTGATCACCGCCCACCAGGCCCTGGAGAACGTCACCGTCGAGCGCGAACTCGCCCGCTACAAGCGGCAGGTCGAGCAGCGGTGGGCCGAACTCGTCTACGACGGCCTGTGGTTCTCCCCCCTCAAGCGGGCCCTGGACGGCTTCATCGACGAGGCGAACGAGCCCGTCAGCGGCGACATCCGGATGACCCTGCACAGCGGCCGTGCCGTCGTCACGGGCCGGCGCTCCCAGCAGTCGCTCTACGACTTCAACCTCGCGACCTACGACAGCGGCGACACGTTCGACCAGTCGATGTCCAAGGGCTTCATCGAGCTCTTCGGCATGTCGAGCAAGATCGCCGCGAAGCGGGACCTGGCGCAGTAGTCTGCGGTCTCCGGCCGCCGCGAGGCCTCATAC
>JBOHCW010000212.1:0-3177 GCA_050725375.1 Actinocrinis sp.
GCCCACAAGCCCGGCAATCCATCCCTCGGTCGCCCTTACGCACCGATCTTAGGAAGAGGACCCGCGCATGACCGAGACCGACCGTCTCAGGCTCTTCATCGGCAGGTACACCGTCGGAGACGACTCATCGCAGCCCGCGCCCGGTATCACCGTCGCACTGTTCGACCCGGACAAGCTGACGATCGAGCCCGTCGGTGGCGGCGATCTACCTGAGGCCTCGTTCGTTACCTTGTCGACAAACAAGGACGTCCTCTACGCGGTGCGCGAGGAGGAACTAGGCGGCGTCGCGGCGTTCGCACTTAACGCGGAGACGAACGCCCTTACGCCGCTCGGCACGCCACAGCCGACGCACGGCAGTTACCCATGCCACCTGAGCGTGTCAGCGGACGGCCGGCACTTGCTGTCGGCGAACTACATGTCAGGCAACGTCGCGGTACACCCGATCGCCGCGGACGGCTCGCTCGGCGAGGCGACAGCGATCGTCCAGCACGAGGGCACCGGCCCTAACGCCGAGCGCCAGGACGGACCGCACGCGCACATGGTCCTGCCCGCCAAGACAGGCGACGCGCTGCTCGCCGTGGACCTCGGCACGGACAGCGTGTACGCGTACGACCTTGACGGCGCGTCAGGGCAACTGACGCAGCGGGCGCAGAACCGTACGCGGCCGGGCAACGGCCCGCGTCACCTGGTCTTCCACCCGTCGGGCGACTACTTCTACCTTGCGAACGAGCTATCGAACTCAGTCGGCGTATACGCATACGACGCCGCGGACGGCACGGCGAAGGAATTGGCCGAAGTCCCCGCCGCGCCCGACCCACAAGGCGGCGAGAGCTTCCCGGCCGGCATCGTCCTGTCGCCGGATGCGCGGTTCGTATACGTGGCCAACCGCGGCGACGAGTCGATCAGCGGTTTCGAAGTCCGCGACGACGGCGCCCGCCTGGAGCCGGCCGGCCGCTGGTCATGCGGTGGCAGCTGGCCGCGCCACATCGCGCTGACACCGGACGGGCGGTTCATGTTCATCGCGAACCAGCGCTCACACAACGTAGTCGTCCTGCGCGTGGACCCGGCGTCCGGCGCGCTTGAACCGACCCGTCTGGCCTATCCGGTCAAGCAGGTCGCGCACGTCCTGTTCGGCTGAGCAGACGCCGAGTCCGTCGCGCGCATTCTGTTAGCACGTCAGCGCTCGGGCACCCGCAGTGCGTACCGGGTGTCCGAGCCGCGATGTCGGGGGCCGCTGGTGGTAGCGACGTCCACGATGTCGTCGATTCCGATGAGTCTGTGCCCGGCCACCGACGCCGTAGACGAAAACAGGTGGCGCGAGTGGAAGCCATCTGCTCTGATCGTTGCCCTATGGAGAATTCACCGGCTCACGCCATCGACCTGCTGCCCTTGACCCGACACGAGGCCGCCGCCGTCGCCGCAGGCAAGCCACGCGAGAGCGACAGGTGGGCTGAGGGCTTCCCGCGTGAGGACGACCGCGAGCCAAGCTCGGGGCTCGCCCAAGCCGAACACGACCCCGGCCCGTTCGGGGTCTACCGCATCGTGCCGCTGACGCATGGGCTCACGATCGGTACCGCCGGCTTCTACGGCCCGCCCGACGCGTCCGGCGAGGTGACCATCGGGTACGGCATGGTCGACGCGGAGTGGGGCAAGGGCTACGGCACCGAGGCGGTGGCCGGGCTGATCGAGGTCTGCCGCACACACGGTGGGGTCACGACGGTCAACGCCGACACCGAACTGGACAACATCGGCTCGCAGCGAGTGCTGGAGAAGAACGGCTTCGAGCGCGTGCGCACGACGGAAGCACTCTGCTACTACACCCTGCGCCTGCCGTAGTCGCGCCCTTGCGGCGCACTGCGGGCGTCAGCGGCTATCTCGGCCAGCCGGGCGCGTCTGGCCGCGACTGCCAGGGCAGCGGCCCTGACGTAGGGCGGTATTCGACACCTAAGGCATCCAGTCGGTGCTCGTGCACCGCAAGGCGCGTGGTGAAGTCCTCGAAGTCGCGCGGATCCGCTTCGCTCCACACGGTTTCGGCGAACGCCGCGAGCCGTGGGAACACCATGTAGTCGATGGCGCGGGGCGAGTCCATGTACTCGGTCCAGATGTTGCACTGGGCACCGAGCACGTGCGCTGACTCAGCGTCATTCAGCTGGTGCGGCACTGGTTCGAACGCGTAGACATGCGCCAGTGACGAGATGGTGCCCACTGGGATGGGCTCTCGCGGATCCTCGGACTGACGGTAGTCCAGGTACACCTGGTCCTCCGGGCACAGGACGACGTCATTGCCGCGCCGGGCGGCGGTGATCGCCCCGGCGGTCCCCCGCCAGGATGCGATCAGGGCGTCGGATGGGAGCTTCGTGCTGTCACCGCCGGCGCCACCGTCAAGGTCCGCGTCCACGACCGCGTCCGTGTCGTCGCCCTGGCCGTCGAGGATTTCGTCCCAGCCGTAGACGACGCGGCCGCGATCGGCCAGGTGTTCGGCCAGGCGGGCGACGTACCAGTGCCGGATCGCGTCGGCGTTCGGGAGTCCGAGCTCTGCGATACGGGTTTGCGCGCGCGGGCTGGCCCGCCACGGCCCGGTCGGGCACTCGTCGCCGCCGATGCCGATGTGGCGCGACGGGAACAGGTCCATGACCTCGTCGAACACCTCGCGCAGGAAGACCAGGGTCTCGGGCTCGGCATTGAGGGTGCGGTCGAGGATGCCCCAGGTCGTGCCGACTTCGGGCTTCGCCGGGTGTCCGGGCGCGTCCGCGTTGCCGAGGTGCGGATAGGCGGCGACGGCGGCCGCGGCGTGCCCGGGGACGTCGATCTCGGGGACGACGGTGACGTGGCGGTCGGCGGCGTACGCGACGATCTCGCGGATGTCGTCCTGGGTGTAGTAGCCGCCGTGCGGCCGACCGTCGTAGCGCTGGTGACGGCGGTCGCCGATCGGGCTCTCGCGGCGCCACGCGCCGACCTCGGTCAGCTTCGGGTACTTGCGGATCTCGACACGCCAGCCCTGATCGTCGGTCAGGTGCAGATGCAGGACGTTGAGTTTGTGCAGTGCGATCAGGTCGATGAAGCGCAGCAGGTCCTGTTTGGGCAGGAAGTGCCGCGCGACGTCGAGCAGCGCGCCACGCCAGCCGAAGCGCGGCCGGTCGTCGATCGTGAGTGTGGGGATGCGCCAGGGCCCTGACC
>JBOHCW010000213.1:0-3255 GCA_050725375.1 Actinocrinis sp.
CGGTACTCGCCTCGGCGAGCGCCTGGTCGACGGCGCGGCCCTGAGCCGGCGTCAGCTTCAGGCCGCCGAGCAGTGCACCGACCGGCTCGGGCGTGTTCGTGTTCTGCACGGCGTAGACGCAGATCAGCACGGTCGGCGGCATCGGTGGATGCCTGACGCGGCTCCACGGCTCAGGCGTGCCAGATTGCGGCCATTCCAAGAGGAACTGCGTGGTCTGCGGACATCCGGGCTCGTTCTTGGCCAGCGCCCCGGGCACTGGGGTGACTTTGGTCTCAGTGCGCGTCTCGGCCTTCCAGGCGAGCGCGTTCACCGCGGACTGGACATCGGGCCGGACCAGGCCGCAGATGCCGATCGGGAACCTGGGCCGGATGACCGTGCCGTCTGGGCCGACCAGCCCGAGGACCGGCACGATCTGGCCGAGCGCCGGGCACGCGACAGCCTGTCCGGCCCCCATGACCTCGTCCGGTTCGCGAAGCCGGGTGAGCAGAGTGCTGAGGTTGCCGCTCGCACGTTGGACTTCGTTGTCCCGATAGGTGACGCCGCTGCTGTCGGTACGCGGCGTATTGACGCACCTGATCGCGGCGACCGGTTGAAAGTCCGAGGGCAGCGGCGTGCGCGGCTTCGCCTGGCGTAGTTCGGCGACTGCCGGGTCGGTCGCGTTCGCCGGACAGTCGGACACCGGCGCATCGGTATACGTGGCCGAATACGGTTCGGTGGAGGGCAGCCCGACGGGCGGGTGGGTGCCGGAGCTCGCGCACCCGGCGAGGAACGCGCTCGCCACGACGGAGGCGACCCCGAAGACGATCGCCTGTCGAGGACGGCTGCCACGGCGCGTGTACCGACCCTGCGATCTTTGCCGTTCGTTCCCTGACATCCCGCGCTCCCTCAGCCAGTGCGCCGCACCGGATGGCGGCGTGGACTTGGATGTGCGGGAGGCACTCGGGGTTCCAGGCAGACTTCAGAGCAGGGCGATAAGCGATTCCAGGGAAGGCCAACGCCGGGGTCGACACCAGAGCCGACTCCGGGGCCGACACCGGTTCCGACTCCGGACCGAAAGCGCTGCGGCTACTCGTCCTCGAAGGAGGTGGCGTCGTCGAACTTCTTGGTCAGCCGGTCGGTACGGGCCACGATGCCTGCCGACATCGCGTCGCGCTGCTTCGACAGCACGATGAACGAGGCCGCGCTGGAGAGCAGGAGGGCCACCGCCAGCAGGGTCAGCTTCGACAGCCGCGTGGTCAGGTCCATGTTGAAAACCACTGCCACGCCCCACACCAGCACCAGCGCCACCAGGAACAGCGCGAGCCGCAGCGTCGTGTAGCGCAGCACCGCGTGCCTCGTCGCCAACGGAGCCTGCGGCGCTCCGAACGGCGCGCTCCGGTTGGAGGCCGCGCCGCGGGTCGCGGCGCCCTGAGTCGATGTGCCGGTCGATGTGCCGGTCGATGTGCCGGGCGACGCGTCAGCCGACGCCCCGGCCGCGGTCTTGACGGCGGCCGCCTTCTGATCGCCGATCTGCTCGGTCATGGTCGCGGATTCCTTCGTGGGGGGACCGTTTCACGGTACCTCACCCCTTCAGCCGCAGAACCATCAGGACCTGGTCCCGGTAGTCGTCCGCGCTCAACCGCAGCGCACCGGGCAGCCGGCCGTACTCGCTGTAGCCGCATTTCTTGTAGAACTCTTCGTTGCCGGTGCCGCCTCGGCAGTCGAGCGTGAGCATTTCGAGACCCATCTCAAGTCCGACCCGCTCTACCTCGGCCATCAGCCGTGTCCCGTAGCCGAGGCCCTGGAAGTCGGGGTGCACCATGACGCGCTTCACCTTGCGCCAGTGGTCGGCGAGCTGGAACTGTCCGTCCGTCATCACCGCGAGCCCCGCCAGCCGCCCCTTCCCAAGGGCGTGCTGCGCGGTCTCGTCCGGTGCAGTCACCTGCCCCGCTTTCGCTGCGCCCGCTGCGAGTCCTGTGTGCCCGGTAAGTCCCGTGTTTCCGGTGAGTTCTGTGTTCGCTGTTGAGTTATCAACGGTACTGATGTGTTCAACGGCGCTCTCGCCGCCGCCCAGGCCGACTTCCCAGCCGCCCGGGCCCGTGTCGCGGGCGATCACCAGCCGATCGCGCCCGCCGAGCAAACCCGCGAAAACCCTCTCGGCGAAAGGCTGCACGTCGTCCATCGTCACCGGCGGCACGAAGCCCACCGAACCGCCCTCGTTGGAAACATCCGTCCAACAGGCGACGATCTCCGCCCGCAGCTTGTCGGTCAGGTCCGGGTCGACCTCGAATTCAAGCGCCATGACTCAAGTATGCATGAACTTTCCGCATAGCGCATGTATTTTCGAGAATTTAATCAACTACGCCGCTGACCTGGGGCGATCCCGATCACGTCCGGCCCTCGTCGAGGCGGTGCAGTGACTTGGCGCGCTGCACCCAGACCGCCAGAGCCGCGAGCAGCCCGCCGCCGACCGCCTCGGCCGCGACCGGGCCGAACACGTCGGCCAGCAGTCCGGCCGCGATCGGCGCCACCCACAGCAGGCCGACGCTGATGAACGTCAGCAGCGTCGAGACCCTGCCGTACAGGTGATCCGGAACGATCTTGACCTCGTAATTCTCGAAGACCGCGTACAGCGGCGCCGCCAACACCAGCGCCACCGAGAACACCACGCCGATCTCCCACGGACGCGGCACGAACGCGACCGCGATCACGCCTGCCGCGAGCAGCCACGACGCGACGATCACCAGCGTGCGTCCGCGCACCTTACGCACCAGCCACGGCGTGCACAGCGCGCCGGTCAACCCGCCGACGGCCGCGATCGCGTTCGCCGAACCGGTCGCCACCGGGCCGCCGCCGCGGTGCCGGATCAGTGCCAGCACCAGCAGGAACAGCACCATGAACAGGGCGTTGACAATCGGCACCCAGGCCGTGATGAACCGCATGTAGTCGATCGACCGGATGAATCGCCACGCCTCGGCAAGCTGACGCCCCATCGGCTCGCGCGGCGTGTCCTCGTCGGCTCGGTCCGGGCCGAGCGGCGTACGGATCAGCGCGGCGCCGGTCGCCGCGGCGAGGTAGGAGACCGCGTCGCCGAGGAAGGGCGCCCAACGCGCGGCGGCGAACAGGAATCCGCCGATCGGCGGCCCGACCAGCTCGGCCGCCATGTCCCTGGCCTGCCGCGACGCCGTCGCCGTCGGGAACTGCTCGGCCGGCACGATCCGCTTGAGCGAGGGCATCATCGCGCCGCCGCTCAGCCCGTTGACCAGGCCCTGGACG
>JBOHCW010000214.1:0-5937 GCA_050725375.1 Actinocrinis sp.
CACCCGCTCGTGGCCCGCAGTGCCGGGGCTCGCCGCAGCCGGGACCGGGACCGGGCCGACAGCACGGCTTGTCAAGTCGCTGCGACGCCCTGACCTGCACATCCTTCAGCGGCACAAGCTGATCTACAGCCGCGGCTTCAGCGCGGCGATGGACGCTCGGTGCGTGACACAATCTGCCAGCGCCGGGCCGCGCGCCTTCGGCGGTACCGGACGCTCAGCGGGCGCGCAGGCCGTCCAGTGCCATGCCGAGGACCCGCTCCATCTGGCCGGGCTCGACAAACGTCATCATCGTGATTCCGCTCACGAGGCGCAGCACGTCGTCGAAGGCTGCGTCGTCACGGGCCGCGCCGGCCTGCTGGGCCCTGGTCAGCAGCGGGCCGCCCTCGGCGAAGACCACGTCGCGGCAGGTGCGGAACATCTGAGAACCCTGCTCGCCGAGCGCGGCGGTCAGCTCGGTCGCGAGGGCCCTCTTGGTGCCGACGTACGTCACGTAACGCCGCAGCCACGCGACCAGGGCGTCCCAGGGTTCGTACTGCTCGGCCAGCTCGCGCGCGGTGGCGCACAGCTCCTCGACCTCTTCGACATAGATGCTCTCCAGCAGCGCCGGACGCGTCGGGAAGTGCCGGTACAGGGTGCCGATGCCGACCCCGGCCCGGCGGGCGATCTCCTCCATGGTGACCGAGCCGTCCTCGGCGAAGGCCGCACGCCCGGTGGCCAGCAACTTCTCGTAGTTGCGGCGCGCGTCGGCACGCTGGGGCCGGCGCGTGGCCAGTCCGAGCCGTTGGCCGGACTCGGTGCTGGACCCGGCCGCGGCCCCTGCCCCGGCCCCGGCGCCGTCACCGGTGGCAGGGGTGTTCCCGGCGACCGTCTTCGCGCTGGCCATGGCCGTGTTCTCCTTGTCGACTTGCTAACCGGAGGCATCCTCCGTATAGTTCCGGAGGGCGCCTCCACTTTACCACTCGCCGAGCTCCCGTTGAAAGGCTCGCGGCATCATGACATCTTCCCTGCTCACCCGTGCTCCGGCACGCCGTTTCAGCCGGCCCGCCGGCCCTGGACCGGCCGACTCGGGCCACACCGACCACGCCGGCCACGGCAAGCCATCGCCGCTGGTCATGGCCATTATTCTGACCAGCCAGCTGATGGTGGTGCTGGACGCCTCGGTGGTCATCACCGCGCTGCCGCGGATCAGCGAGGCCTTCCACTTCTCCCCGACCGGCCTGTCCTGGGTGCAGAACGCCTACACCCTCGCCTTCGGCGGTCTGCTGCTGTTCGGCGCCCGGATCGGCGACATCCTCGGCCGCCGGCGGGTCTACATGGCCGGCATAACCCTGTTCACGCTGGCCTCGCTGGCCGGCGGCCTGGCCCCGTCCGGCAGCTGGCTGCTGACGGCGCGCGCCGTCCAGGGCATGGCGGCCGCGGTCGCCGCGCCGTCCACCCTCGCGCTGCTGATGATGAGCTTCCGCGAGCCGCGCGAGCGGGTGAAGGCGATCTCGCTGTACGCCGCGGCGTCCGGCACCGGCGCGAGCGTCGGCCTGGTGGTCGGCGGACTGCTGACCGACCTGGCCTCGTGGCGCTGGGGCCTGTTCGTGAACGTTCCGATCGGCCTGGCGCTGGTGCTGCTGGCGCCGCGCTACCTGCCGGAGACCGAGCCGAATCCCGGCCGCTTCGACCTGTCCGGCGCGATCACCTCGACGCTCGGCATGACCGCGCTGGTCTACGGATTCGTGCGGGCCGGCTCGAACGGCTGGTCCGACCGGACCACCGTCGGCTCGTTCGTCGCCGCGATCGTCCTGCTGGCCGGCTTCGTGCTGCTCGAATCGCGCGCGGAACAGCCGATCCTGCCGCTGCGGCTGTTCGCCAGCCGCGAGCGCACCGGCGCGTACGTCGCGCGGCTGTTCACCGTCGGCGGCATGTTCGCGTTCTTCTTCTTCGAGACCCAGTTCCTCCAGGGCGTTCGCGACTACAGCGCGCTCAAGGCCGGATTCGCCTTCCTGCCGATGACCGGCGTCATGTTCGCCACCTCGCAGATCGTGCCGCGGGTGGCCGGGCGGCTGGGCAGCGTCAAGCTGCTGGTCACCGGGCTGGTGCTGGCGCTGATCTCGCTGGAGTGGGCGCACGGGGTGTCGGCGGGCACGCAGTACTTCCCGAACATCGCGCTGCCGATGGTGCTGCTTGGCCTTGGCATGGGCATCGCGTTCATCCCGCTGACCACCCTGGGCATCGCAGGGATCGATCACGCGGACAGCGGCGCGGCCTCGGGTCTGGTCAACACCTTCCAGCAGGTCGGCGGCTCGGTCGGCCTGGCCGTGCTGGTGACCGTCTTCGGCACGGCGAGCCGCGACGCGGCCCGCAACCCGGTGCCGGCCGGCGTGTCCCCGCACCTGGCGGCGCAGCACAACCTGGCGCACGCGATCTCCAGCGCGATGACCGGATCGGTGTTCTTCATGGCGACGGCGCTGGTCGTGGTCTTCGCCACGATGGTGCGCCGCAACCGCGGCGTCACGGCGCCGGTCGCGATCAGCGCCGACCGAGACGTCCAGGAGTCCCTCGTCGTGGCCGTACACGACTAGCGGGCGATAGCCCGCAAGTGGGCGGATGGGAACCGCCCCGCCGTGCCGCAATGTCCTCAGGATCATGACGTCACAGCATGACGCGGGCGAGGTTCCCGAGCCGGACGGCGGGCCCCGGCCCGACCGGGAGATCGAGCGGCCCGCCCGTCAGCACAGCCGGACCCTGCTCGCTCTCGTCGCGGCGGGCACCGTCGCCGTCGCCCCGCTCGCCGGGACCGCGATCGGGCCGGCCGGCGGCGGGCAGAGCGCACACTCCTCGCCGATCTACCTGCTCGCCCTCGCCTCACACGACGTGGGCCACAACGAGTGGGCCTA
Organism: Actinocrinis sp.; assembly: GCA_050725375.1. GTDB lineage: Bacteria > Actinomycetota > Actinomycetes > Streptomycetales > Catenulisporaceae > Actinocrinis. Next base: position 2,886 of record JBOHCW010000214.1, read on the forward strand.
CGAGGGCGGCTTCGACGCCCGGATCAGCTGGGCCGTCACCTACCTCGCCCTAGGGCTGTTCTGGCTCCTGGTGACGCTGTGGATGCGTTACCACGGTGACATCAAGCGCGGTGAGATCAAGCGCGGTGAGATCGGGCGCGGTGACATTGGGGGCTGTGACATCGGGCGCCGTGACACTGCCCAGAGCGCGCCGTCTGACGGTGTGACGGTAACGAAGCGGCTGTGGCTTAAGACGCTCGGCGCTGCGTGGGGTGCGGAGTTCCTTGCCGCAGCGCTCGTGGTCGGGGGCGCCACCTATGCCGAGTACACCTCGACGGCGCCCGGTCCGTTCGTGCTTCGGCTGATCGACGTGTGCTCGCCCTGGTGGTCCGCATTCGCCGCGCTTTTGGTGGTGGCGAGGGCGGAGCGCGACAAGCGCGCGATGCGGGCGGCTCTCGGCTACGGCCTGCTGCTCGCCTTCCTGCTGCTCGTCCCGGTGCCGGGGCCGGACGTCGTCAAGATCCTGGTCCTCGCGGTCCCGGCCGCGGTCGGCGCGCTGCTCGACCGGCGCCCGGGCCCGGCGGCTCGGGAATCGCGCCCGGTCACGCTCAACGTCGGCGCAGCCGGTTGAACAGGTTCGCGGTGGCGCGCTGGATCCGCTCGTCCGCGTAACCGCGGCGGTTGAGGCCCAGCGCCCAGTTGAAGGTCCCGGCCGCGAACACGATCGAGCCGGCGGCCGTCTCGTACAGGCTGGTGTGCTGGATACGCGGCCAGTTCACGCCGCCGACCGCCATGTAGTGCGACGCGGACAACATCGTATGCCGCACGCTGACCGGCGCGGGCGCGCCGCCGTTCCAACCGTCCGCCTCGCCGCCGACGATGCCGGGGATCTGGTCGCCGTCCTTCACGCCGGTCCCGGCCCACAGCCAATGGTCCGCCGAACTGACCACCAGAGGCATCTCCTGCTTCGGAATCCCGTTGTACTGCACGCCGACCAGGCTCTGCTCGGCATGCCCGCTGTGCGGAACCACCGAGCGCCACAGGCAGGTCGGGCCGCTGGCATCGGGCGCGGGGTCCGGGTCGCCCTTGTAGCAGACATGTGCACACGGCCCGGCGCCTGCGGGTCGGGCTCGAAGCGGACGTGCCAATACACGTTGTTCGCGCCCATGAAGGCCAGGTGCGTTCCGCTCTTCACCGCCGCCTCGACCGTGTCACGCATCTCCTGCGACCAGTACTCATCGTGCCCTGACGAAATCAGTGCACGGTACTGCGACGCGTTTACGCGTCCCTCCTGCAGATCAACGCTCGTCGAGTAGGTGACGTCGTATCCGCTGCGTTCGGCCCACTGGATGAAGTCGTAGTCCAGATCTGCGCGCTGCGGCAGGCCGACCAGTGAGTAAGGCCGGCTGAAGCTGACCTTGCGCGCGCGGTTGCCGTAAGCGATCGGCGCGCCGTGCGGGTCGACGTGTTGGGAGCCGGCCTCGGCCTCACCGGGACCGTTGCCGGGTATGCCGTAGCCGTAGTAGAGGCTCTTGCCGACGTGGCCGTCGAGCGGCCACTGGTTGTACGCCTGATAGGTGGAGAACGGCAGTATCACCAGGAAATCGGCGGGCCGCGCGTCGTCGCGTACCACGAACGGCGTAAAGCTGCGGTGGCCGTCGTCGGTGGTGAAGACGGCCAGGTAGCTGCCCGAGGTCCAGTCCTGAGGCACCGTCAACGACCAGGTGGCGGCCCAGGCGCAGGTGATCGTGCCGGTCTCGCGCGCGGTGTCCGGGTCCGGCTGGGTGACGCCGGGCAGCGTCGGGCTCTCAGTGACCTGGCGCGCGCCGCGTCCGCCGTAGTCGCCCATCCGGTAGACGGCCACGGTGTACGGACGGGCCGGCTGCGTGGACACGTGGAAGTCGATGGACTCGCCGAGGTTCACGCTCGCGGCCGAGGCGTAGCCCTTGATCTGTCGGCCGAGGTCGTCGGCGGCGACGGTCGAGCCGGCCCCGATCTTCCAGTCCCGGCTGCCCGGCCTGCGGTTCTCCGCTTGGATCGGGTTGTCCGCGCCGGGTTCGGCGGAGTTCGGGCCGGGAGACGAGCCCACCGCCTCGGCGCCGTACTGCGCGCCCGCCGCGAGCGTTCCGGCGCCGAGCAGGGCGATGACCGCACGTCGAGAGATCTCTGCCACGAGGCCCTACTTTAGCGTTCGCTGAATACGCCGATTCACCGGGTGACACCGGCAACCGGTGCAGTCCGCGGCGCGTATCACTGACAAGAGGGGTGCATTCCTGAAAGAGTCCTGAAAGAGGATGGGTCGACATGACGACGACGGCGGGAGACGCTGCGCAGCACGGTGCCGAGCCGGGCACTGCGTCCGGTGGCACAGCGTTTGAAGGCACTGCGTTCGTAGGCACTGCGCCTGAAGGCACAGCACCCGACGACAACGCGTCTGGTGACGCTGCGCCAGACACGCCATCACCGAGATGGCGCGACGTGCCGGTGCCACACGTCATGAAACTGATGATCGGACTATGCGTCGCGGCCTTCTGCGGCATTCTCTACGCGGCGCGCAACCTGACCTTCTACTACGACGAGTGGTCCTTCATCCAGACGGCCTCGCACTGGCGACCGCGCGACTACTTCGTGCCGCACAACGAACACTGGTCGACCGTGCCGATGCTGATCTACAAGGTCCTGCTCGAAGTCGGCGGCACGCGCAGCTATCTGCCCTACCTCGCGGTGCTGCTGCTGATGCACGTGTGTACCGCGTTCGTGCTGTTCCTGATCATCCGGCGCCGCTGCGGCGACCTGCTCGCGCTGTCCGCCGCGGCGATCCTGCTGTTCCTCGGCCGCGGCTACGAGGACCTGCTGTGGGCGTTCCAGATCGGCTTCCTCGGCTCGGTCCTGTTCGGCCTGCTGGCGATCTGGCTGCTCGGCGGGGGCGCGAGCGGTGCCGCGGACGGCGGCGGACGCGGCGAGGGACGCGGCGTCGGCCGGCTGCGCGCGACGGCCGGGTCGGCGTCACTGCTGCTCGCGCTGATGTCCTCGGGCATCGGCCTGTTCTTCGTCGCCGCGGTCGCGGTCGACC
>JBOHCW010000215.1:0-2727 GCA_050725375.1 Actinocrinis sp.
CGTACACCGGGCCGCTCGGCCTCGGGCCGGTCATCGAGGTCGACACGTCAGTGCCCGTAGACGTGACGAAGATCGCCGGTCACGTCCGGAGCCACCTCACCGAGCCGTTCCGTCACGCTTCGGGCACTGCGTGAGGCGGTCCGCTTCCGTCGGCTTGCCCGGCGGACCGTTCGCCCGCCGGGGTTCCTTCGGCATCCTGATCCGCAGCGATTCCGCCGCCGTCGGGTTCAAGTTGCCGCGACGGGACAGGCTCGATCGGGGGATTGATGTCGAGCTCTGACTCCTGCTCGACCTCACGCGCGCCGCCCGGCTCACGGTCAGCATGCCGATCGATCTGCGCCGCCTGCACTGATTGCACCGAATGCGCAGTCTTCGTATCCATATCCATGTCCGTATCCACCTCTGCTACCGCCACCGCCACCTCGGCCGCGCGCCGTTCTCGCCGACGTCCGCGCGCTGCGCTCGCGGACGTCACCAGAACCACTCCGCCCACCACCGCGAGAATCACGATGATCAGATTGCGTGTGTAATCGAGCGGGTTCACCGTCGGGTTGGGGTTCTGGCCCTTGTGCAGTGCGTTGGGCAGGCCGACGATCAGCGCCGATCCGCCGATCAGCAGGATCGCGGCGAGCGCCTGCCGTGTCCGCGCGCTGGTGAATCGGGCGACGATCGCGCCGAGCACGAACACCACGGGCGCGATGATCGCGTCGTGCGCGATGACGCCGCCGATCAGCCAGCGGCCGGTCGACGGGCTCGCGCCGAAGCTCTGCGTCGGCCACAGTGCCCTGACCCCGATGCTCGCCACCCAGACGCCGAACGCGCCGAGCGCGATCCTCGCCAGCAGCGCGGCCGTCGGACGGAACGCGTACGTGCGGTGCGTCGCCATGTTCACGCCACCTCGATCCGCTGAACCCACTTGGTCTGCAGCACACCCGGCCGGCCCGGCGCGATGATCCGCGCCGGGTAGCCGTGGTCGATGCTCAGCGGTTCGCCGCCGAGCCGCAGCGCCAGCAACGTGAGCGGGTCGCGCGCGTACCTGCCCGGCATGGTCGTGACCGCATACCCGCCGGAGCGCTCGATCGAGATGATGCGCACGTCCGACGCGCTCGGCACACCGGCACGATCCAGCAGGTCACGCAGCCGCACGCCGCCCCACCTGCCGTTGACCGACCAGCCCTCGACGCAGGCGATCGGCAGTACCGCCTCGTGCTGGCGCATCGCCGCGAGTTGGTCCATCGCGAGCCGGAACGGACGCGGTCCGCCGACCTCCAGCCGCCACGTCGGGTCCAGCGCGCTGACCAGGACACCTGCTTGGGCGGCGGTCCGGTTGATCGGAACGTCCTGCGGACCGACCGACGGATCGCGCGGCGCGAGCAGATCGAGGCCGCCCAGCCAGGTCACCGACTGGCCGACCGTCGTCAGCGTCACGACGCCGACCGCCGCGCCAGTCGCGATCAGCAACGACCGGCGGTTGATCCTTTCGGGACGCGTCTTCGGCGGATCGACGTCGATGACAGTTGTAGGGCTTACGGCACTTACGGCACTGGTGGCACTTACGGCACTGGCGGCGGGCTCGGCACTCGACACGTCCGCCTCCGCCGGCGTCTCCACCGAGGTCCCCACCTCTGCGTTAGGTACAGGCTCCCGTCGATAACCTCGTGCGATGGCCGGTGCCTTAACGGCCAGGTGCAGCAGCAGCGCGCCGACCGTTACCCACGCGACGCGATAGTGCGTCTGCACGAATGCGAACTGCCACGGGTACCACTGGACCATGTTGAGCAGGCCCGTGACCAGCTCGAAGATCGCTCCGGCGACCAGCACCAGGATCGAGAGCCGTTCGAGCGCGTGCAGAATCGAGGTGACCGGCGGCCAGGAGAAAAGGCGCGGGTAGACCGTCCACAGCTTGGCCAGCAGCAGCGGAATGGCCGCCATACCCGACGCGACGTGCAGCCCCTGCGTGAACCGGTAGATCCACACCGGTCGGCTCGGAATCCACGACGGCGGATGCGGCAGCTGCAACTCGTGGCTGATCAGGCCGGTCAGGAACGCGGTGGCGAACGCCACGCCGAGAGCGGTGCCGATCAGCGACGCGGTGCGCTCGTCGTGCAGGGCGCCGCGAAACGCGCCCGCACGTAACGGTCCGCGCCGCAGCGAGTTCGGCGGCGCGGGGAAGGTGAGTCTGGCCATGGAGACATCGAAACGTGCGGACACCCCCGACTACCAGCAGCGACGCCTTACCGATCCCTTACGGAGAAGGCTGCGGGCACGTTACGTCGACTGGTCGGCTGCGGCGCCGCCGACCGTGTGATCTAAAGTCTTGGGCGTGTCAGACTCCTTGATCGCCGTGTCCGGCGCCGAAGCGGGCGTCCACGAACTCTCGATCGGCGACGGCGACGGATCGCCCGACCGCATCGTGCGTCCGAACGGCTGGGCGAAGACGGTCACCGACGTCCTCTCGCCGGCGCACTTCGTGATCGCGCTTCCGCCGGTCATCGGCTGGCACGCGACATACCCGTCCGCGCGGGGGCTCGCCTGGGGCGTGTTCTGCTCGGCGCTGGCCGGCGGCGTGCCCTACGGGTTCGTCGCCCGGCGCGTGCGACAGCGGCGCATCTCGGACCTCCACATCAGGACACGACGACAGCGCTACGTGCCGATCCTCGTCGCGCTCGCCGCGATGGGCCTGTGCGCGCTCGTTCTGGCACTCGGCGGCGCGCCACGCGCACTGGT
>JBOHCW010000216.1:0-3250 GCA_050725375.1 Actinocrinis sp.
GAACAGAGGGCTGCGCCGCCATCCGCGCGCCGGGCGCGCCCGTCTCACAGAGTCGTGACCACCTCGTCGTAGTCGAGCCGCGGGTTGCGGTCCCAGAAGGCGCCCTCGCCCGGCTCGCCGATGTTGACCACGATCAGCGCGCGGTACCTGCCGTCACCGAAGAACTCCTTGTTCACCGCGTCCTCGTCGAAGCCGCCCTGCGGGCCGGCCGCCAGGCCCGCCGCCCGGATGCCGAGCAGGAAGTAGCCGGCCTGCAGCAGCGCGTTCTGCGTCGCGGACTGCTCGCGCAGGTCGTCGTCGCCGTCGAAGAAGCCCTTGGCGATCGGGAACTGCGGGAAGACCCGCGGCAGGTTCTGGTGGAACTGCGTGTCCGCCGCGAGGATCGCGACGAGCGGAGCCGCCTTGGTCTTGGCCTGGTTGGGCTCGATCATGTGCTGCACGAGCCGGTCGCGGGCCTGTTCGGAGCGGATCAGCACCACCCGCAGCGGCTGCTGGTTCATCGAGGTCGGTCCCCATTTGACCAGGTCGTAGATCGCCCGGACGGTCTCGTCGGACACCGGCTCGTCGCTGAACGAGTAGGCGGTGTGCGCCGCGCGGAACAGCAGTTCCTGGGCGTCAGCGTCGAGCGCGAGGGAGGTGCGCATCGCAAGGCCTTTCTCTTGATGTCGTCAGTCGGTGCTCGGGTGCTGCCGCGGGCCGCCCGCGCGCTTGGCGCAGGGGAGGGGAAGTGGCGCGCGGGCGGCCGAGACGACTGTGTCCGGCGCCGCTCGAAATCCGCTCGCGGCGGCGCGGGGCCGGGCACGGCCGCTATGAGTCGGCCGCTACCACAGGACCGGGAGCCTGCTCGGACCGCGTTGCAGCGTGCCCTCGCGGAAGGGCACCTCCTCGGCGGGAACGGCCAGGCGCAGCCCGGGGAACCGGCGTAGCAGCGAGCCGACCGAGATCTCCAGCTCCGCCTTCGCCAGCTGCGCGCCGAGGCAGCGGTGCACGCCGTAGCCCATGGCCAGGTGCGGGTTGTCGGCCCGCTCGAAGTCCAGGAGCGAGGCGTTCTCGAACACCGACTCGTCGCGGTCCGCCGCCATCATCGACGGCAGGACGGCCTCGCCGGCCTTCACCAGGGTGCCGCCGATCTCGATGTCCTCGAGCGCCACGCGCGGGTACGAGGAGCCGGCGAACAGCGGCACGTACCGCAGCATCTCCTCGACCGCCTGCGGCACCATGTCCGGCCGTTCGCGCAGCATGGCCAGGTGCTGAGGATGCGTCAGCAGCACGTGGACGAAGTTGCCGATCTGGTTGGCCGTGGTCTCGTGCCCGGCCACCAGCACGCCGACGCCGAGACCGACCATCTCGTCCTCGGTGAGCCGGTCCTGCTCATCCCGGGCCGAGACCAGGGTGCTGATGAGGTCTTCCCCGGGCTGCTCGCGGCGCCGGGCCACCAGCTCGCCGAGGAAGCCGCGCAGCGCGCCCACCGCCTGGCCTACCTCGGCCGGGCCGCGGCCGGCCAGCCGGGTGGAGAGCGCGATGTCGGACCAGATCTGGAACTGCTCGCGCTCGTGCTCGGGCACGCCGAGCAGTTCGCAGATGGTGGTGACGGGGATCGGCCAGGCGTACTGCTCGACCAGGTCGGCGGGCGCGCCGCGGCGCTCAACCTCATCGAGCAGGCCGTCGACGAGCTGCTGGATCCACGGCCGCAGCCTGTCGATCCCGCGCATCGTGAACGCCTTGGCGACGACGCGGCGCAGCCGGGTGTGCTCGGGCGGGTCCATCGCGACCAGCGTGTCGGGCCGTTGCCCGAACGCCATCTGGCGCGGCTCGTCCGGCCCGACCGCGCGGGCGCGGCTGAACCGCGGGTCGCCCAGCACGGTCTTGACGTCCTCGTAACGGGTGGCGAGCCAAGCCCAGCGGCCGTGCGGCGGCTGGACCCGGATCAGCCCGGGGGTGTCGCGCAACCGCCCGTAGGCGGGATCGAGGTTGAGCCGATCCGGATCACTGAACGGGTAAGGGCACGTAGCCACTTCGGTGGTCATGGTCTCGGTGTTCGTCAGGTCCGTGTTCATGGGCTCCTCCTGCCAGCCGGCAGCCGATCGCGCCGGGCCGCCGCGAAGGTAGCCGCGGCCGCTCGAAGGGCACTGGATCTCGCCCCGCTGTGTCCCGCGGCCGCCCCGGGACGCTCGAGCCCGGCTGCACTGCCCGTCCAGCGCTCGCATCCACGCTGGTGGGCGCTCTCGAAAGACCCGACGGACACGGAAGAAGCGAGGCCGGAATGGGCGCGGTGGAGTCAGCGGCGGAGTCGGCTGAGACGGACTGCGTCGTCGTCGGCGGCGGTCCGGGCGGCATGATGCTCGCCTACCTGCTGGCCAGGAACGGCGTACGGGTGACACTGCTTGAAGGGCAGAAGGACTTCGACCGCGAATTCCGCGGGGACACCCTCAGCCCCGCGATCCTCGACCTGCTCGACGCGCTCGGCCTGGTCGACCAGGTGCTGGAACTGCCGCACACCAAGGCGACCGGGCTCACCTGGCACGCGCGCGGCAGGGACTACAAGCTGCTGGACTACGGCGCCGCCAGCCGCCGGCACCCGTTCATGATGATCCTGTCCCAGGCCAGGTTCATCGAGTTCCTGGCGCGGGAGGCGCGCGCCTACCCGGGCTTCGACCTGCGCTTCGGCGCCCGCGTCAGCCGGCTGCTCACGTCCGACGACGGCCGGATCCGCGGGGTCGGATACCGCGCCGCGGACGGCGAGCACGAGGTGCGCGCGACGCTCGTGGTCGGCGCGGACGGCCGGTTCTCCGCGATACGGCGACTGGCCGCGATCCCGTCGCGCGAGTGCGGCGTCGGAAACGACCTGCTGTGGCTGCGCGTGCCGCGCCACAAGGAGACCGATCCGTGGCTGTGCGGCTTCGACCTGTTCTCCGACGAGCGAGGCCTCGGCTCCGCGCTCAACCACGACACGCACTGGCAGATCGGGTACGCCATCGCGGTAGGCAGCGTCGAGCAGGCGCGCGCTCGCGGCGTCGAGCCGATCAAGGCATTCATTCACAATACCCTGCCATGGCTGGACGAGCGCGCGCAGACGCTGACCGACTTCGACCAACTCAAGCTGCTCAGCATCCGGATCACCATGCTGGAGCGGTGGTCGCTGCCCGGTCTGCTGCTCATCGGTGACGCGGCGCACGTCATCTCGCCGGTGGGCGGCTACGGGATCGGGTTGGCGATCGCCGACGCGGTCGAGGCCTCGAACGTGCTGCAC
>JBOHCW010000217.1:0-4145 GCA_050725375.1 Actinocrinis sp.
ACTACGAGAGGATCCGGCGGGCCGTTGTCGAGGACTACCCGCGGGCGGCCGATCTTCCAGGTCCCGGGTTCGCCGCCGGGCCATGCTTGCTCAAAGACACCATGCAGCTGGCCGCGTTCAACAACAACAACTTCACCCTCGGCCACACGGCGATGACCATCAACGAGGGCATGCCGCTGTACCTGGTGCACCGGCTGGAGGAGCAGTACGACCTGGCCGAGCTGACCGTCGGCATCCTCGGCATGGGCTTCAAGGCCGGCTCCGACGACATCCGCTCCAGCCTGTCGTACAAACTGCGCCGCATCCTCAAGTTCAAGGCCGGCGACGTGTTGTGCACCGACCCGTACGTGAAGGTCGACCCGACGCTGCTGCCGCTCGACGAGGTCGTGCGCCGCGCCGACCTGCTGATCGTCGCCACGCCGCACCCCGAGTACAGCGGACTGGAGACGGACAAGCCGGTGGCCGACATCTGGAACGTGCGCGGACAGGGAGTCCGGGTGTGAGCACGCGAGCGTCCACCTCCGAGGCGGACCGGCCGACCTCCGCGGCGCCCGACGAGGTGTCAGGCCCGCGCGTATCCGTCGTGATCCCGGCGTATAACGAGGGCACGGACATCGTCCCGGTGCTCGACCGGCTCTTCGAGGCGGTCACGCTGCCCTGTGAGGTGCTGGTGGTCGTCGACTTCGCGCAGGACAGCACGGTCGCGCCGGTCCGGCGGTACACGCAGGCGGAGCCCAGGCTGCGCCTGGAGATCAGCACGTACGGCCGCGGCCCGGCGAACGCGATCCGCTTCGGCATCGACCGGGCCGCCGCGCCGGTGGCCGTGGTCACCATGGCCGACGGCTGCGACGACGCGCGGCAGATCGACGACCTGGCCCGGCTGGTCGAGCGCGGCGTCGCGGTGGCCGCGGCCTCGCGGTACATGGCCGGCGGCCAGCAGGTCGGCGGGCCGTATCTCAAGGGCCAGATCTCCAAGGCGGCCGGCCGCTCGCTGCGGGCGTTCGCCAGGATCGGCACCCGCGACGCGACCAACTCGTTCAAGGCGTACTCGACCGCGTTCGTGCGCGAGGTCGGCATCGAGAGCCGGTCCGGCTTCGAGATCGGCATCGAGCTGACCGCCAAGGCCCGCCGGCTGCGCCGTCCGGTGGCCGAGATCCCGACCATCTGGCTGGACCGGCAGGCCGGGGTGTCGAACTTCAAGGTCGCGCAGTGGATCCCCGAGTACTTCAAGTGGTACCGCTTCGCCTTCGGGCGGCAGCTGACCGTCGAGCAGCTGCGTGCACGCCAAATCGTCCACGTTCCGAGTAAGGAAGACTGACCCTCCCATGCAGAAGGTACTGATCAGCGGCTCCGCGGGCTTCATCGGCGGCTACGTCGTCGAGGAACTGCTGCGCCGCGGCTACGCGGTGGTCGGCGTGGACAACTTCTCCAAGTACGGCAAGGTGAAGAAGTCCTACGACGAGCACCCGAACTACGAGCTGGTCGAGGGCGACTGCCGCGACGTGGAGCTGATGACGAGGCTGCTCGGCGACGTCGACCACTTCATCGCCGGCGCCGCGATGATCGGCGGCATCTCCTACTTCCACACCTACCCGTACGACCTGCTGGCCACCAACGAGCGGATCATCGCCGCGTCCTGCGACGCCGCGATCGCCGCGCAGCGGGCCGGGCGGCTGAAGAAGGTCACGTACCTGTCCTCGTCGATGGTGTTCGAGTCCACCGACACCTGGCCGTCGCACGAGGGCCAGGAGCGCCAGGTGCCGCCGCCGCTGTCGTCGTACGGCTTCCAGAAACTCGCGGTCGAGTACTTCGCGCGTGCCGCCTGGGACCAGTACAAGCTGCCTTACACGATCGTGCGGCCGTTCAACTGCGTGGGTATCGGCGAGTCGCGTGCCCTGGGCGACGAGGAGATCCTGTCCGGCAACGTGAAGCTGGCGATGAGTCACGTGGTGCCGGACCTGGTGCAGAAGGTATTCAAGGGGCAGGACCCGCTGCACATCCTCGGCACCGGCGAGCAGGTGCGCCACTACACGTACGGCGGCGACCTCGCGGCCGGAATCGTGACCGCGATGGAGCACCCTGACGCGCTCAACGAGGACTTCAACCTGTCCACCGCCGAGGGCACCACGGTCACCGAGCTGGCCGAGGCGATCTGGCGCAAGGTCAAGGGCGCCGACGTGCCGCTGCGCGTGATCAGCGACGACCCGTTCGAGTACGACGTACAGCGCCGGGTCCCGGCCACCGAGAAGGCCGAGCGGGTGCTCGGCTTCGAGGCCGCCACCTCGCTGGAGGTCATGCTCGACGAGGTCATCCCGTGGATCGCCAACGCGGTCGAGGTCGGCACCATCTGATGGAGGAGGTCCTGGAGGGCGCCGGGCAGCACGGCGCCGGGCAGCAGAGCGCCGAGCAGCAAGGCGAACTGGCGGCCGCGTCCGGCGGCGTGGCGCCTGGAACCGAGCCGGCGATCGCAGAGGCCGACGCGTCAAAGGCGCGCGGCGCCGGCCTGGCCGTGCGGTTGCGGCATTGGGCGCGCGCGCATGCCTTTACGCTCGCGGGTACGCCTGTGGTCGGGATCTCGCTGTTCGTGCTCTACCTGCACCAGGCCAGGACCCAGCCACTGAACTCCGACGGCGCCGGCAACGCCCTGCAGGCCTGGGACATGCTGCACGGCAACCTGCTGCTGAGCCACTGGACGCTGTCGGATGTCAGCTTCTACCTGACCGAGCTGCCCGAGTACCTGCTCATCGAGCTCGTACACGGCATGACCGGCGACGTCGTGCACATCGCCGCCGCGTTCAGCTACACGCTCGCCGTGCTGCTGGCCGCCTGGCTGGCGCGCGGCCGGGCCCGCGGGCTCGAAGCATACGTCAGGGTACTGATCGTTTTCGCGGTGATGGTCGCGCCGGGACTCGCGCTGGGCACGGTCGTCACGCTCTCCTCGCCGGACCACTTCGGCACCACGGTGCCGCTGCTGGTCATCTTCATCGCGCTTGACCGGCTGCCGCGGCGCGGCTACACGCCGGTGATCATGTTCGTCCTGCTGCTGTGGGCCGAGGTCAGCGACAGCACGGCGATCTTCGTCGGCGGCGGCGCCGTCGCGGTGATCGCGGTCATGCGGCTGTGGCGGCGCGACGGCGAGCGCGGGCACGAGGCGGCGATGCTCGCCGCCTCCGTGCTCTCGATCGTCCTCGCGATCGAACTGCCGAAGGTGATCCAGAACCTGGGCGGCTACCGCGTGCACCCGCCGGCCATGACGTTCAACGGCGCCCTGTCGATGTCGGACGCTTTCTGGCGCGCCGTCAAGGACTATCTCGACCTGTTCGCCGCCGACTTCTTCGGGCTGCCGGTGACCACGCCGAGCGCGAGCGGCGGCCAGGGCGTGCCCTTCGACACGGTCGTCACACTGCTGCACCTGGTCGGCGCCGGACTGGTCGCCTGTGCGCTAGTACTGACCGTGCGGCGCCTACCGCGCAGCGGCGACCGCGTCGCGAAACTGATCGCGGTCGGCCTGCTGATCAACCTCGGCGCGTTCCTGTTCAGCTCGCAGGTCCTCAACGGCCCGCGCGAGATCGCCGCGGTGCTTCCGCTCGGCGCCGTGCTCGCCGGCCGTGTCGTCGGGCCGCGGCTGACCGACCGCCGCGCCGTCGCGCTGCTGAGCGCTCTCACGGTCTTGTTCGCCGGTGTCCTCGTGCAGCACGCGACGCTCCCGCGCATCCCCGCCGTCGGCCACAGCGCGGGCGTCTGGCTGCAGCAGAACGGCTATACGTACGGTCTCGGCGCGTACTGGAACTCGCACTCGATCACAGTCGACACGCGCAACGCGGTGCACGTCCTGCCGGTCGACACCGGCCAGAACGGCATCGAGCAGTATCTGTGGGAGTCCAAGTCGACCTGGTACGACCCGGCGCAGCACTATGCGAACTTCCTGGTCATCGACACGGGCAACCCGATCGCGGCCTCGTACGCGAGCGAGCGGCAGGCGCTCGCGCAGTTCGGGCCGCCGGCCCGCACGGTGAGCCTGCCGGACCAGACGATCCTGATCTACGACAAGAACCTGCTTCTCGGGTTGCCCAGCGCGAAACCGCCCGGCTGACGCGCCGTCGGCCGGGTCCCAGCGCGTCCGCGCCGATGCGGGCGCCGGGCGC
>JBOHCW010000218.1:0-17755 GCA_050725375.1 Actinocrinis sp.
CGTTGGACCCGCGCGTCATCACTGTCATCGCGCACGGGGACGCACTCGCGGCTCGCCTCGCCTGAGACAGGTTCCTGATCGAACCCTGTCAGCGGCTGATCAGACCGCGCTGGTCACGCTGCGCCGGTCAAGACACGACGACGACGGTCGTGCCGAGGCTGGCGAAGGCCCACAGCGCCTGCGCGTCGGCCTGCGCCATCCGGATGCCGCCGGTACGCGTGGTCGGCGCGGGCGGCAGGCCGGTGACGTTGGCCACCGCGTCGAAGCCGAACGTCGTCGAGTGGCCGCTGACGGTGGCCTCGTTGAACAGCACCACGTACTGCACCGGCGTGCCGTCGGTGCCGGTCACGGCGGACAGCTTGTTGGTCACGCCGAAGCTGCCGGTCGGCGCCGTGACCGAGCCCGGCACGATCGTGAACGTGCGCGCCACGGAGTTCGACGAGCTCACCAGCCACACGCGCTTGGCGGCCACGCCGTAGACGACGCGCGCGCCGCTGCCCGAGTTCGCCGGCAGCGCTGCCGGATCGGTCGCGGCGGACGGCTGGGTGCTCGCCGCCGCGTTGTTGCCCGGGTGCGCGGAGGACGAGGCGCCGGCTTTGGCCGTCGGGCTCACGGTGGGCGCGGTCGCGGCGGCCTGTGCGGCCAGGATGCCGACGCCGACCAGCGACGCGACCGTCATGACCGCGACCGAGTATGTGGCGCCGCGCCCTTGCTTCTTCTTCGTCGTGGACCGGGACTGCGCGCGCGACTCGGCCCGCGACTCGCCGACCGGCGCGGGCGGCTGCGTCGGCAGCGGTCCTGACGGCGTCGCAGGTGACGGGCCGTCAGACCGGTGTTCGGGACGCGGCCCGGGCCCGGGGCGCGGCGGCTGCCGGGCCGGATCGGGGTGCTGGTCACGGCGCGGCTGGTCGTAACGCGGCTGCGGCTCGTACGGCGGCTGGCCGTAGGCGGGAGGCTGCTGGCCGCCACCCTGGCGAGGCTGCCCGTACGGGGGCTGACTCTGCGGAGGCTGACTCTGCGGAGCCTGGCCGTGCGGCGGCTGGCCTACCGGGGGCTGACCGTACTGGGGGCCGCGCGGCTGCTGCGGTTGCTGCGGCTGCCCGTACTGGCCCGCGTAGCGCGGATCGGGCGGCGGCTGGTGTCCGGGTCCGCCGTCCGAGCGCCGACGGGAGGGGTCGTCCTCCCACGAACCGCGCGGATCGACGCCTCGTCTACCCATGCCACCATCCTCCGAGTCGGCGTGCCTGAGACACGCGTTGCCGGTCCATCATGCCGTAACCGTGCCCTTGACCGAAGGGCTGGCGATAGGCGGACGCGCGTGCAGCCACTTGTGTAATCGCGCGCGTACCGGATCGGTACCCGCATGGGGCGATAATGGCTTCCGTGCTCCTCCTGGCTTTTGACACGGCGACCCCCGCGGTGACCGTCGCGCTGCACGACGGAACCCGCATCCTGGCCGAACTCACCGAGGTGGACGCCCGCCGCCACGGAGAACTGCTCGCCCCCGGCATCGCGAAGGTGCTGGCCGCGGCCGGACGCGACCGGCGTGAGCTGACCGACCTCGCGGTCGGCGTCGGGCCCGGACCGTTCACCGGCCTGAGGGTCGGGCTGGTAACGGCGCGGGCGCTCGGCGACGCGCTGGGCATCGCGGTCCACGGCGTGTGCACGCTCGACATCCTGGCCTGGGCGGTGCGGCACGACGGCCCGTTCGCGGTGGCCACCGACGCACGTCGGCGTGAGGTCTACTGGGCGCGATACGAGGCGCCCGACCGGCGGGTGACCGAGCCCGCGGTGGACTGGCCGCACGTGGTGGCTCCGCAGCTCGACGGGCTGCCGGTGGCCGGCGAGGGAGCGGTGAAGTACCCCGAGTCGTTCCCCGCGCCGCTCGCGCCGCAGCTGCCGAGCGCCGCGGACCTCGCCGAACTGACGGTCCGTCGGCTCGCCGCCGCGGAAGGCGCGGCGGACACGCGGCTGTTGCCACCCGAGCCGCTCTACCTGCGCCGTCCGGACGCCGTGGAGCCGGGCGCACGCAAGCCGGTGAGCCAGCCGGCCCTGCGGTGACCGCGCAGGCGGCCGGCGGCAGCGGGACGGCGCCGCCGCGGGCCGCGTTGCCGGACGGCGTGGTGCTGCGGCCGATGCGCTGGTGGGACATCCCTGCGGTGACCGTGCTCGAACACGAGGCGTTCAGCGAGGACGCCTGGTCGGTCGGCATGTTCTGGTCGGAGCTGGCCGAGGTCGCCAGCCGGTGCTACCTGGTCGCCGAGGAGTTCGGCCCGGACCCGGCGCATCCGGACGAGCACGGGCCGCGGATCGTCGGCTACGCCGGGCTGCTGGCCGGGATCGACGAGGCCGAGGTGCAGACGATCGCCGTCGACCCGCGCCGCGCGGGGTTCGGCCTCGGCACCGCGCTGCTGACCGCGTTGATGCGTGAGTCGGCGCGGCGCGGATGTGACGATGTGCTGCTCGAAGTGCGCGCCGACAATCCGCGCGCGCAGGACCTGTACCGCCGGTTCGGGTTCGTGCAGGTCGGCCTGCGCAAGGGCTACTACCAGCCGGCGAACGTGGACGCGCTGGTGATGCGCGCGTCGGGTGTGATCGATCGATTCGGAGAGAGTGAATGAGCGCTCAGACGCACGCGCCGATCGTCCTCGGGTTCGAGACGTCCTGCGACGAGACCGGGATCGGGATCGTGCGCGGCACCGAACTGCTGGCGGACGCGGTGGCCACGAGTGTGGAGGAGCACGCGCGGTTCGGCGGCGTGGTGCCCGAGGTGGCTTCGCGCGCGCACCTGCAGGCGATGGTCCCGACCGTGCACCGCGCGCTGGAGACCGCGGGGCTCAAGCTCGGCGACGTGGACGCGATCGCGGTCACGGCCGGGCCGGGCCTGGTCGGCGCGCTGCTGGTCGGCGTCGCGGCGGCCAAGGGGTACGCGCTGGCGCTGGACAAGCCGCTGTACGGCGTGAACCATCTGGCCGCGCACGTGGCCGTCGACCAGCTCGAACACGGTCCGCTGCCCGAGCCGTGCCTGGCGCTGCTGGTCTCCGGCGGACACTCCTCGCTGCTGCTGGTCCCGGATTTGAGCTCTGATATCAGACCTCTGGGCAGCACGATCGACGACGCGGCCGGCGAGGCCTTCGACAAGGTGGCGCGGGTGCTGGGCCTGGGCTTCCCCGGCGGTCCGCTGATCGACAAGGCGGCGCGGGAGGGCGACGGCGCGAAGATCGCGTTCCCGCGCGGCCTGACCGGCCCGAACGACGCGCCGTTCGACTTCTCCTTCTCCGGTCTCAAGACGGCGGTCGCCCGCTGGGTCGAGGCCCGCGAGCGCGCGGGCGAACCGGTGCCGCTGGCGGACGTGGCAGCCTCGTTCCAGGAGGCGGTCGTGGACGTGCTCACCCGCAAGGCGATCCGCGCGTGCAAGCAGAACGGCGTCGACCACCTGATCATCGGCGGCGGCGTCGCGGCCAACTCACGCCTGCGGGTACTGGCCCAGGAGCGTGCCGAAGCGGCCGGTATCCGCGTGCGCGTGCCGAGGCCGAAGCTGTGCACCGACAACGGCGCGATGGTCGCCGCCCTGGGCTCGGAGCTGGTCGCGCGCGGCGCCCGACCGTCGCGGCTGGACCTGCCGGCCGACTCGTCGATGCTGATCACCGAAGTGCTGGTGTGACGGATGGGCGGACCGAAGAATGGGCGGACGGACGTACTGATCGCGGAGTCGGCGAGCGCGCTGTGCGGGTGCTGATGTGGGAGGGCAGGGGCGACGCGGACGGTCTCGTCGCCTGGTGGCGCGACGTGGCGGGTCCGGGCTTGCCCGAGGGCGTCACGTTCGAGCTGTTCCGCTCGGCGGACCGGGTGGTGGCGCTGGTGAGACTTGGGGCCGGGGCGGAGACGGGGGCGGAGACTGGAGCGGAGACTGGAGCGCGATTGCGGCTGCCGGAGCCGCCGGAAGCGTTGGCGGCCCGTCCGCCGCACGTCTGGCCGTTCGACGCGGTCGAGTAGGGCGCAGCCGGGAAGCGTGTGTGAGGCGGGTCAGTTGTCTGATCGCGCCAGGACGTATCCGAGCATCGGCCAGATCGCGCCCTTGGCTTCCATCGGCTTGTCGCGGCTCGCATCGCGTTGAAAGCCGGCGTTCAACGCTGCTCTCTGCGACGGGATGTTGTCCTCGTGAGCACACAGCCACACCTCGCGCAGGCCGAGCGCGTCAAGCGACCACTGGCTGA
Organism: Actinocrinis sp.; assembly: GCA_050725375.1. Classification (GTDB taxonomy): domain Bacteria; phylum Actinomycetota; class Actinomycetes; order Streptomycetales; family Catenulisporaceae; genus Actinocrinis. The sequence goes on from JBOHCW010000218.1 coordinate 4,218, forward strand.
AGAGTGTGAGCGCTCGGCTGGCGACGCCGCGTCCCCGCGCCTCGGCCGCCACCCAGTACGAGACTTCGCCGGAAGACCGGTCATGGTGCAACGCGATGTTGCCCAACCGCTCGTTGGTGGCGGCGTCGCGGATCAAGAATCCCTCGGCCGCTCTGTCGGTGCGCAGGTGTCGGATCGCGGTGAGCACTTGTGCGGCGTCCAGCGCCGGTGACTCGGTGGTGAACTGCTGGATCGACGGATCGCGCGTGCTTGCGGCGTACCACTGCGCATCGTCATCGGCCCATGGTGTGAGCCGGACGATGCCGTCATCCAGACCGTGGTCATCCTGACTGTGACCACTCATGAGGACACCCTCCAGTCATGAGGACACCCTCCGGCTGAACTCTGGCACTGACTGTCGGGACTAACAGTCCTCTCAGTCAGCTCTTGATGCCTAGGGCATCCAGGGCGGCCTGCAGAGACCTCGCGTAACCGCGTGAGGTGTACGTGGCACCGGAGACGATGTTGATGTCGGCGGTCTGGGCGGCCAGGGCCTCGGAGCGCAGGATCGGCGCGGCGCCTGTCCCGCTTGCCCACGAATGGGGATTGTCGTGGGGGATCTGGAGTGCCGTGACGTCGGTGATCCGGCCGTCGATGACCGACACCTGGACCTGGACGATGCCGTGGGCCAGCACCACCTCCGGTCCCGTCGCCGTGCGTACTTGCCCCTGCGACACCACGGTTACCGACATCGCGGCGGTGCGCGCCTTGGCGGTGCCTTTCGCGGCGAGCAGGGCGAGCATGGCCAGCAGTGTCGCGGTGATCACCACGGCGGTGCGGCGCAGACTCATCGGATGCCCCTCCGTTCCTGATCGGGCAGATGATGACCCGTCAAGAGTTCACAACGGCGGCCGGTACCGTGGCAACGGAACCGGGGAATCTTGGTCAGCTCTTTGCCGCACCGCGACCTCGCGCTCGACGGTGCGTGGCGGGCGGCCGCGCGCGGCGACGCAGGAGCGATCAAGGCGGACATCGGGGACGGATCGGTGGTGAGCGGGCGGCGGACGGGGCCGGTCCCGCCAATTCTGGTTAAGCCTCTTGACGAAGCGGGTCGTTGCCCCTAGCTTTCCCCCATCGGTAAGGAAAGTTTCCTTATCTATCCCCGGGGCAGGAGGCGTGCGGCATGGATCACGAGCCGGTTGGTCCGCCGGGGACGCCCAGCCTGTTGCGCGCCATCAACGACCGCACCGCGCTGCGGCTGCTCGCGGATCGCGGGCCGCTTTCGCGGACCCAGCTCGGCGCGTTGGCCGGATTGTCCAAGCCGACCGCGTCGCAGCTGATGGACCGGCTGGAAGCCGCCGGTCTCGTCGAGTCGGTGCTTGAGCCGGACGTCGCGGCGCCGGGGGACGTGGCGGGTGCGGCTTCCGCCGCGCCGGGACCCAGCGCGCCGGGGCGTACCGCGCGGCGTTATCGGCTGCGCGGCGGTGCGGCACACGTCGCGGGGCTCGATGTCACGTCGGCACGGATCGTCGCCCGCGTCTGCGACCTGGCCGGGCGCACTGTGGGTGAGACGACGTTGCCGACGCCGGGGCGGTCCGCGTCCGGGACCGCCGTAGACCGGGTGCGTGACGCGTTGTCGGCCGTCTGCGAGCCGGCCGGACTCGGGCTCGGCGCGCTGCACCACGTGGTGATCGGCATCGGCGGCGCCATCGACCCGGGCACCGGACGGCTCGGGTTCGCCCGTCACCTGCCTGGCTGGCATGAGCCCGAACTGCTCGCTCGGCTGCGCGCCGAACTCACGGCGCCCGCCACCGCCGATCCGCGTGTGGACGTGGAGAACGACGTGAACCTGGCGGCGGTCGCCGAGCAGGTCGTCGGGGCGGCCGCGCCTGAAGTCAGCGGCAGCGGTCTGCCGGGGGCACGGGACTTCGTCGTGCTCTGGGTCGCCGAAGGCATCGGCGCGGCCGTGATCATCGACGGCAAGCTGCACCGCGGCGCGACCGGGGGCGCCGGCGAGGTCGGTTACATGCCGGTGCCCGGTGCGCCCGTCGTGCGCAGCATCGGACGTGGCACGACCGGGGGCTTCCAGGCGTTGGCCGGCGGCCCGGCGGTATTGAAGCTGGCCCGGCAGTACGGATTCACGGGGGCGGAGCCGCAGTTCGCCGTGGCCCGCGCGGTCGAGGCGTACAGCGGGGGCGGCGACGGCACGGACGCGTCCGCGCGGTCGCGCGAATCGGCGCGGCGGTTGCTCGCGGAGCTGGCCGACCGGCTGGCCACCGGGCTGGCGCCGCTGGTGGCGGTGCTCGATCCCGAGCTGATCGTGCTGACCGGCGCGGTGCCGCGGGCCGGCGGCGCGCCGCTGCGTGAGCTGGTCGCCGAGGCCCTGCACGGGATGGCGATCCCCAGACCCCGCCTGGTCGAGTCCGCCGTGGCGGACAACCCCGTGCTCGCCGGGGCGATCCAGGCGGCTTTGGCGGCGACCCGGGAGGCGGTGTTTTCGACGACGTCAGCCTCGACGACGTCAGGCTCGACGACGGCGCCGGTCCCCACGTCCGGCGCGTCATCGGGCGCCGTCACGCCCGCGGTTCCCGCCTGAGTACAGAAGAACACTGATACGCGGGACGCACTGATACACCGAAAAACACCGGTACACCGCACAGCCCGACGAACCGGCTCACCTCTTCCACCAGTCCATCCGACCCGCTCCATGCATCCGCGAAGGAGTCCATCCGTGAGGCACCTGCGACGCATCACCGGCCCCTCGGCCGCGATAGCCGCGGTCCTGACCGCCGCGGCGTGCGCCGGCACCACCGCGGCGCCGCAGCAGAAGATCACCGCGGTCGACGCGTATCCGGCCACGAAGCCCGCAGTCACCATCAACCTGTGGCACGGGTTCTCCGAGGGCTCGGAGAACGACGCGTTCAACGCCATGGTCGCCAGCTTCGAGAAGGCGCACCCGAACATCCACGTCAAGGTCACCGGCAACATCACCGACACCCAGATCCAGCAGGGCATCAAGGGCGGCGGGTCGCAGTCCCCGGATGTCGCGGTCTCCTTCACCACCGACGACGTGGGCACGTACTGCTCCACCGGCGAGTGGATCAACCTCAAGCAGGACCTGGCCGCCGCGCAGATCGACGTGGCCAAGACCTTCCCGGCGCCGCTGGTCAACTACACGCAGTACCAGGGCGACCAGTGCGCGCTGCCGCTGGAGAACGACGCGTACGGGCTCTACTACAACAAGGCCATGTTCCAGAGCGCGGGCATCGCCGACGCGCCGAAGTCGCTGACCGAGCTTCAGGCGGACGCGCTCAAACTGACCGTGAAGAACCCGGACGGCTCGTTCAAGCGGGTCGGCTTCTTCCCCTCCTTCGCGTACTTCGAGCAGGTCCCCGGCCACTTCACCCAGACCTTCCACCTGAAGTGGCAGAGCGCGGACCACAAGTCGCAGCTCGCCGCGGACCCCGGTTTCACCGCGATGGTCGACTGGCAGAAGAGCTTCCAGGCCGCGGTCCTGAACCAGGCCCCGAAGTCCTCGGCCAAGCAGCTGACCGACTTCATGAACAAGGCGATGGGGCCCGGTGAGTTCACCGCCGGGCAGAACCCGTTCGAGAAGGGCGTGGTGGCCATGGCCGTCGACGGCGAGTGGCGCAACGCGAACCTCAAGGCCGAGACGCCGACGCTGTCCTACGGCACCGCGCCGTTCCCAGTGCAGGACTCGGACGCCGCGTCGTACGGCGGCGGCTACCTGGCCGGCACCGTCGTCGGCATCTCCTCGCGCAGCACGCACCAGGACGCCGACTGGGAGCTGGTCAAGTACCTGACCACGAACACGGCCACGCTGGTCACCTTCGCCAACGCGATCCAGAACGTGCCCTCGACGCTGGCCGCGCTCGCCTCGCCGCAGCTGAGCCAGGACCCGAACTTCCAGACCTTCGTCAAGATCTCCGGCAACGGCAACTCGACCACCACGCCGGCCTCGCCCAACGGCGGCCAGTACCAGCAGAGCGCGCAGACCTGGCTGGCCAAGTGGGAGGCCGGACAGGTCTCCGACCTGCCGTCCGCGCTGTCCGGCCTGGACGCGCAGATCGACAAGGACACCGCCGCGGGCGTGCGCCCCGACGGCAGCTGACCGCGCCGAACGTCAGGACTGATCCCATGGCCTCACCGACCCTCGCCCTGTCCAGGCGCGGGAAGCGGGCCGGCCTCCCGGCGGCGCTGCGCGCCAAGCACCGCCGGGACGGCCTGGCCGCCCTCGGCTTCCTGTCCCCGTGGCTGCTCGGCTTCGGCGTCTTCTTCGCCTACCCGCTGATCGCCGCGGTCTACTTCTCCTTCTACTACTACGACCAGTTCAACCCGCCGGTCTGGGTGGGCCTGAAGAACTGGGACTACATCCTGTTCAACTTCCCCGACTTCGTCACCGGCCTGCAGAACACGGTGTGGCTGGTGCTGGTCATGGTCGGGCTGCAGACCGTGTTCGGGCTCGGCGTCTCGCTGCTGATCACCAAGATCAAGCGCGGTGCCAACTTCTTCAGGACCCTGTTCTACCTGCCGTACCTGGCCCCGCCGGTCATCAGCACCCTGGTCTTCGTGTACCTGTTCGACGCCGGCGGCCCGGTCAACTCGATCCTGACCCACGTCGGCGTCGACAACCCGCCGGAGTGGTTCAACTCGCCGACCTGGTTCAAGCCCTCGCTGACGGTGCTGTCGCTGTGGGGCATCGGCAACACGGTGGTGATCTTCTTCGCCGCGCTGCTCGACGTGCCCAAGGAGCAGCTGGAGGCGGCGCAGCTGGACGGGGCCGGCCCGGTCAAGCGGTTCCGGTACGTGACGCTGCCGGCGATCCAGCCGGTGATCCTGTTCTCGGTGGTCACCGGCGTGATCTACACGATGCAGTACTACACGCAGGCGATCGTGGCCGGCGAGGTGGCCAGCGGACACGTGGCCACCGCGGGGTCCCCGCTGGAGGTCGGCTACCCGCTCGGCTCCAGCCTCACCGTCCCGCAGCTGATCTACCAGCAGGGCATCCTCAACGCGAACACCGGGCCGGCCTGCGTGCTGTCCATCCTGCTGTTCGCGATGACCATGCTGTTCACGCTGTTCCTGCTGCGGCGCAAAAACGGACTGATCGGAGACGACTGATGGGCGACGGCGTGACTTACCGGGCGCGGGAGGCGGGCCGCTGATGGCCGCCCTCTCGCCCGTCCTGCCCTCGGCCGGGATCGACCGAGCGGCCCGCTCCGCGGCGCGCCGGCGCAAGGCGCTGGAGTGGATCGCGGTGCACGCGCTGGCGATCGTCGCCGCGGTCTTCTTCGCCGGGCCGTTCTTCTTCCTGGTGGTGACCGCGGTGATGCCGGACAACCAGGCGCTCTCCGGCGCGCTGTGGCCCTCGCACTGGCAGTGGTCGAACTTCCGGGACGTGTGGGACCGGGCCGGCTTCCTCACCTGGTACCGCAACACCCTGATGTACGCGGTGCCGGTGACCCTGCTGACCGTGGTCTCCTCGGTGCCGGTCGCCTACGCGCTGGCCAAGTTCAAGTTCCGCTTCCGGCGCGCCGCGATGATCGTGCTGGTCTCCGCGATGATGATCCCGCCGCAGGTCACCGTGATGCCGATGTACATCCTGTGGACCAAGCAGTTCGGGCTCGGCGGCACCCTGTGGCCGCTGATCGTGCCGACCGCGTTCGGCGACGCGTACTCGATCTTCCTGCTGCGCCAGTTCCTGCTCACCGTGCCCAAGGAGTACCTGGACGCGGCGCGGGTGGACGGCTGCGGCGAACTGCGGACCCTGCTGCGGGTGGTGGTGCCGATGATCCGGCCGGCCATCGCCGCGGTGGCCCTGTTCCAGTTCTTCTACGCCTGGAACGACTACTTCGGGCCGCAGGTGTACGTCGGGGCCAACCCCGGAAACTGGACCCTCGCGCTGGGCCTGGAGACCTTCCACGCGGCGCACCACGTGGACTGGAACCTCATGATGGCCGCGAACCTGATGGTCATCGCGCCGATCGTGGTGGTGTTCTTCTTCGCCCAGAAGGCCTTCGTCGAGGGCGTCACACTGACGGGAGTCAAGGGCTGATGAAACTCGCCATCGTCGGGGGCGGCTCGACCTACACCCCCGAACTGGTCGACGGCTTCGCGCGGCTGCGCGCCGAGCTGCCGGTCACCGAACTCGCGCTGATCGATCCCGACCCGGATCGGCTGGCCGCTGTGGGAGCGGTCTCACAACGGATCTTCGCCAAGCAGGGCCACCCCGCGCGGGTGGTGACCACCTCCTCGCTTGAGGAGGGCGCCGACGACGCCGACGCCGTGCTGTTCCAGCTGCGGATCGGCGGCCAGGCCGCGCGCGACGTGGACGAGACGCTGCCGTTGCGGTTCTGCTGTGTCGGGCAGGAGACGACCGGCGCCGGCGGCCTGGCCAAGGCGCTGCGCACCGTGCCGGTCGTGCTCGACCTGGCCGACCGGGTGCGCAAGGTCGCGCCGGAGGCCCGGATCGTCGACTTCACCAACCCGGTCGGCATCGTCACCCGCGCGCTGCTCGACGCCGGGCACGACGCGGTCGGCCTGTGCAACGTCGCGATCGGCTTCCAACGGCGGTTCGCCGCCGATCTCGGCGTCGTGCCGGGGCGCATCCAGCTGGACCACGTGGGCCTGAACCACCTGACCTGGGAGCGCGGGGTGAAGCTGGACGGCGAGGAGATCCTGCCGTCGATCATCGCGCGCGGCGCGAAGCAGATCGCCGAGGGCAATCAGGTCCCCGAGGAGGTGATCCGCCACCTCGGCATGATCCCGTCGTACTACCTGCGCTACTACTACAGCCACGATCAGGTGGTCCAGGAGGAGCTGGGCGCGCCGACGCGTGCGTCCGAGGTATCCGCGATCGAGGAGAAGCTGCTGGCGATGTACCGCGATCCGTCGGTAGACGAGAAACCGCAGCTACTGTCCCAGCGCGGCGGCGCGTTTTACTCGGAGGCCGCGGTGCAGCTGCTCGCGTCGCTGGTCGGCGGCAAGGGCGACGTGCAGGTGGTCAACGTGCGCAACAACGGCACGCTGCCGTTCCTGGACGACCGGGCGGTCATCGAGGTCTCCGCCGAGGTGAGCGGATCAGGGATCGAACCCCTGCCGCAGGCGCCGCTGCCGGCGCAGCTGCGCGGCCTGATCGCGCACGTGAGCGCGTACGAGGAGCTGGCCCTGGACGCGGCGATCCGCGGCGGGCGCGACCGGGTGTTCGGCGCGCTGCTGGCGCATCCGCTGATCGGCCAGAGCGAGCTGGCCGGGAAGCTGGCCGACGCGCTGATCGCCGCGAACGCGCAGCACCTGGCCTGGGCGGAGACCCGGTGACACTGAGCACACACCGGTCGGACCCCGGGTCCGACCGGCCGGGAGGGGCACGGTCCGCCGACGCGGCGTCGGAGGGCGGACCGCCGGACGCCTCAGCGCGGCGGGCCGGAGCCGTGCTCGCCGTCGACGGCGGGAACAGCAAGACCGACGTCGTGCTCGTGGACGACGCCGGGAACGTGCTGGCCGAGGCCCGTTCCGGCGGGTTCACCCCGCAGTCCAGCGGGGTCCCGGCCGCGATCGCGGTGGCGCGTGAGGCGGTCGAGCTGATCCGTGAGCGGCTCGGCGTGCCCGAGGGCGTCCCGCTCGCGCGGTACCTGGCCGCGTACGTGGCCGGCGCGGACCTGCCGGTCGAGGAGGACGCGCTGGCCGCGGCGTTCGGCGCCGAGGGCTGGGCCGACGAGGTGGAGGTCGGCAACGACACGTTCGCGCTGCTGCGCGCCGGGCTGAGCCGGCCGTGGGGCGTCGCGGTGGTCTGCGGCGCCGGGATCAACTGCGCGGGCATCGGCCCGGACGGTCGCCGCGCCCGCTTCCCGGCGCTCGGGCGCACCACCGGTGACTGGGGCGGCGGCCACCACCTCGGCGGCGAGGCGCTGTGGCACGCGGTGCGCGGCGAGGACGGACGCGGCGCGCCGACCGCGCTGACCGAGGCGGTGGCGAAGCACTTCCGGCGGCGCAGCGCCGAGGCGGTGGCGCTGGCGCTGCACTTCGGCGAGATCGAGGACGAGCGGCTGAACGAGCTGTCCCCGGTCCTGATGTCCGTCGCGGCGGACGGCGACCCGGCCGCCCTGTCCGTGGTGGACCGGATGGCCGAGGAGGTGGTCACCATGGCGCGGGTCGTGCTGGCCAGGCTGGGTATCGCGGACCGCGCGACCGAGGTCGTCCTCGGCGGCGGCGTGCTGCGCGCGCGAATACCGGTCCTGATGGACCGGATCGCCGAGCGGGCCGCGCTGGAGATCCCGCGCGCCGAACTGGTCGTGGCGGCCGACCCGCCGGTGGTCGGCGCGGCGCTGCTCGGCCTGGACGCGCTCGGCCTGACCGGTGCGCCAGAGGTGGGTTAGCGCTCACGCGAGGGATCGTGAGACCCCGAAGGAGCTGAACGACGGTCGGCCGCATACACCGGCCGACCGTCAGAGTCGCGCGATCAGGCCACGAACTCGGTCTCCAGGCTGATCGGCACGGCCTTGAGGGCCTGGGAGACCGGGCAGTTCTCCTTGGCGTCGGCGGCGAACTCGGCGAACTTCGTGGCGTCGATGCCGGGGACCGCGCCGGTCACCTTGAGGCGGATGCCCGTGATGCCGGTGCCGGGCTGGAAGTCGACCTCGGCGGCGGTGTCCACGGTGGTGGCGGGGTGGCCGGCCTGGGCCAGCGCGTGCGAGAGCGCCATCGAGAAGCAGGTGGAGTGGGCCGCGGCGATCAGCTCCTCCGGGGAGGTCACCCCGTTGGGCTCGGCCGAACGGGCGGCCCAGGTCACCGGAAAGGTGCCCAGATTCGAGGAGTTGAGCGAGAACTCGCCCTTCCCCTCCATCAGACTGCCTTCCCAGTGCGCCGCAGCCTTACGAGTCGTTGCCACAGTTCCACTCCCGTCTTGATGACTGTCGGACACAGCCATCTTAGGCGGGCACCTTTACGTCAGCCGCATCAGGACGCCCTACGAAGCACGTAGATCCCGAAGCCGTCCGATGACACCACGGTGTACGTCGTATTCGGATAACGCTGCTTGTAGAAGCCCACGACGTCGTTGATCGGCGGGCTGAAGCCGGAGACGACCTGGTCGAAGACCACGTATTCCGGCGGGACGGCGGGCGCGGTGTTGCCGACCCAGAATGTGTCGTCGCGCGCGGAGAGCGGGGCGAGCATGTTGATCGTGGTCTCCACCGTCACGCCGTCCGGGACGAGCGAGATCGCGTGGCTGAGCGCCTGCGTGCGCGCGTCGAAGGTGAACGTGTTCGAGTCGAACAGTTCGTTGTACGCGAACTGCGGCACCAGCGCGAACGCCACGGCCAGCATCGCGACCGCGCCGTGTCTGGACATCGCGGCGCTTACGGCGCGGCCCCACCTGCGCGCCGTCGCCACCCCGTCCGGGAGCACGCCGCGGCGCCTCGCGCGCACGATGCCGTCGGCCGCCGCGATGAACAGAATCGGCATCAGGACCGCGTTGTAGTGCCAGGCGGTGCCCCAGAACGTCGCGTTGGTCGTGATGAACCTCGACCCCAGGTTCGGCACCGCGAGCAGCACTAGCGGCGAGCGCAGCGCGACGAACGCGGTGATCGCCAGCAGCAGGAAGATCAGCTCGATCTTGCCGCCGGGATTCTGGAGGCTCTGCCCGACCAGGCAGGTGATCGGCTTGGCGCCGCCGGGCTGGGTCGGGTCCGCGCAGCCGCCCTTGTTCCAGTACTCGTACTGGTGGGTCGGGTTGAACGAGGGGATGATCCAGTAGATCGACAGCAGCGACCCGGCCGTGCCCGCCGCCGAGACCACCGCCCCGAGGAAGGTGCGCCCCAGCAGGATCAGCGCGATGCCGATCGGCAGCGTGACCGTGATCCCCAGGTCCTCCTTGCACAGCAGCAACAGCAGCGACCAGACGGCCGCCTGGTTGTACTTGCCGCGCAGCAGCGCGCACAGCGAGAACGCGATGATCGGCACCGCGAAGGCGACCTCGTGGAAGTCCGCGTCCACCGCCTCGGCCAGGCCGAACGAGAGCCCGTACGCCGCGCCGATCGCGTACGCGGCGCCGGTGCCGATCCGCTGCGTGCAGTAGCGCACGATCGGCACCGCGCCGAGCGCGAACAGGAAGGCCTGCGCGACCAGCAGCGTGACCGGCGTCGGGAACAGCAGGAAGAACGGGCCGATCAGCGCGGTGATCGGGCTGAAGTGCTCGCCGAGGATGTCGAAGCCGGGCCCGCGCGCGTGGTCGATCGGCGCGTGGAAGTGCGCGTACTGTTTGACCTCCTCGGTGAACAGGCCAAGGTCCCACGAGGTCGGGGCGAACCGCTCGTAGCGCGCGATGGTGATCAGCAGGTAGACCGTCATCAGCCCGGCGCAGAGCAGCCACGGCCCGAGGCCTTCGAGCGTGAAGGTCGGTCGCCAGGCGGCTACGGCGGCCAGAGACGTCCGACCTGACGGCACGTCAGGCGTGTCCGTAGTGCCCTTTGGCGGCGGGGTCTCGGTCAATGTCGGCCCAATATCCGCTGCGGAACTGTCCGGGCTCTCGGAACCTTCACCCGCATTGGTATAGGCCATGGGGCGTAGGGTATCGACCGATTCGTCGGCTGGCCAAGAGGTACGCCTGCGCGTACAGGTTCCGTCTACAGATTGCGTTATCCGTGGACAGTCTGCGTTAGAGCGCGACTGCGCGGCGCATGACAGTGCGTGCGTCGCGTCAGAATGGCCGCATGGACATCGCCGACCTGCAGGCTCTGCTCGCGCCCGAGGGGCGGGCCCTGCTGGCCGAACTCGGCGCGCTCGGCGGGTACCGCGAGGCCGACGCCCTCACGCTGTCGGCCAAGCTGCGCGCCCGCTACCCGGCTGACCTGGTGACTTCCGCGCTGACCCAGGCGCGGCTGCGCGGCCGGGCGGCGGCCAAGTTCGGCGCGCCGGCGGCGGACATGTACTTCACGGCGCACGGCCTTGAGCAGGCCACCCGGCGGCCGGTCGCCGAGCTTCGCGCGGCCCGGTACGCGGCGGCCGGCGTGCGCCGCGTGGCGGATCTGTGCTGCGGGATCGGCGGCGACGCGCTGGCGTTCGCCGCGGCCGGGATCGAGGTGCTGGCGGTCGACCGCGACCCGCTCACGTGCGCGATCACGCAGGCCAACGCGCGGGCGGCCGGCGTCGCCGACCTGGTCGAGGTCCGGTGCGCTGACGTGGTGAAACTTGCACAGGACGGCCTCGCCGCGCACGGCTGCGACGCCGTGTTCCTCGATCCCGCGCGGCGCACCGAGCGCGGCCGGGTGTTCGACCCCGACGCGTACTCGCCGCCGTGGAGCTTCGCGCTCGCCCTGGCCGGGCTGGTCCCGGCGGCCGGCGTCAAGGTCGCGCCCGGCCTGCCGCACGGACTGATCCCCGAGGCCGCCGAGGCCGAGTGGGTGTCCGACCGCGGCGAGGTGAAGGAGGCCGGCGTCTACTTCGGCCCGCTCGCCGCGGTCTCACGGCGCGCGACGCTGCTGCCGGGACCGCACACGTTCGTGCCGCGCGGCCTGCCGGACCCGGCTGCCGGGCCGGTGCGCCGTTACCTGTACGAGCCGGACGGCGCCGTGATCCGGGCGCGCCTGCTCGGCGAACTGGCGCAGGACCTTGACGCGACGACCGTCGATCCGACGATCGCGTATCTGACCTCTGACCGGCTCGTCGCGACCCCGTTCGCGTCCGGCTACGAGGTGACCGACGTGCTGCCGTTCCACGTCAAGCGGCTAAGGGCCCTGATCGCCGAGCGCCGGATCGGCTCGCTCACCGTGAAGAAGCGCGGCGCCGACGTGGACCCCGCGGCGCTTCGCGGGCAGCTGCGGCCGTCCGGCCCGAACGCCGCGACGCTGATCGTCACGCGCGTCCTCGGCGCGCATACCGCCCTGCTCGCGCGCCCTGCCGGGGAGTCTGCGACGCGGCACTCTTAGCCGACGTCACGAATGACACGTGCACCTGCGTGCCGCCGAGCGGCGAGCTGTCCAGCCGCAGCGTGCCGCCGGTGCGCTCGGCCAGTTTGCGCACGATGTCCAGCCCGAGCCCGGTCGAGCCGACCTGCCCGGAGCCCTCGCCGCGGCGCAGCGCGCGGTCCGGCTCGTCCAGGCCCGGCCCCCCGTCGTCCACCAGGACCGCGACCGAGCCGACGCCCTGATGCACCGTCACCTGGAACGCGGTGCCCTCCGGCGTGTGCCGGAACACGTTGCCCAGCACGGCGTCCAGCGCCGCGGCCAGCTCCGGCGCGGCGACCGGCACCGGCGCCGGGGCGGACGCGCCGACCAGGTGCCAGGGCCGCTCCTGGTCCTCAGCCAGCGCCGACCAGAACGCCATCCGCTCGGCCACCACGGCGGCCACGTCGCAGGATCCCGCGTTCGCGGTCGTGCCGCCGCGCGCGGTGCGGATGATCTGGTCGACCTCCTGCTCCAGCTTCGCCACCGCCTCGCGGGTGGACGCGGCCTCCGGCAGGTCGCCCAGGGCCTGCGCGTTGAGGCGCAGCGCGGTCAGCGGCGTGCGCAGGCGGTGGGAGAGGTCCGCGACCAGTTCGCGCTCGGCGGCCAGCAGGTGCACGACCCGGTCCGCCATCGCGTTGAACGCGTCGCCGGCCTCGCGCAGTTCGTCCGGTCCGTCGGAGGTGACGCGCACGCTCGTGTCGCCGTCGCCGAGCTTGCGCGAGGCCTGCGCGAGGTGCCGGGCGGCGCCGACCACCCGGGTGGCCAGCCGGTCGGCGACCAGTGTCGAGCCGAGCACCAGCAGCAGCGCGACGCCGCTGAGGATCAGCCAGCCGCGCGCGACGCCCTTGTGCGCCTTTCCGGCGTCGATGTAGACCTCGATCAAGGTCATCTGGCCGCCGTTGACGACCTCGGGCTGCGCGAGCACCGAACCGCCGGGCACCGCCAGCGTCTGCGCGCGTCCCTGCGCGGCGACCTGCGCGAGTTGCGCGGCGGTCGCGTGGCTGGTGCCGAGCGACCAGCCGCCGGGCAGCAGCAGCGCGATGTCCTGCGCGCCGTTCATCGTCTCCAGCGCGCCCTGCAGTTCCTCGCGGTCGGTGGTGACCGCGAGCAGCGGCTCGATCGCGGCGATCCGCGACTGCGCGTCGGCGGTGGCCCGCTGCGCCGCGATGTGTTCGATCGCGAAGCCCAGCGGGATCAGGAAGGCCAGGGCGACCATGCTGGTGACGGCGAGGGCGACCCGCGCCAGCGCCCATCTCACCGCGGTGGTTCGTTGAGCCGGACGCCCACGCCGCGCACCGTGTGCAGGTACCGCGGCGCGCTGGCCCGCTCGCCGAGCTTGCGGCGCAGCCAGGACAGGTGCACGTCGATGGTCTGGTCGTCGCCGTAAGGCAGCTGCCACACCTCGGTGAGCAGCTCGCGGCGCGTCACCACCTCGCCGGGCCGGGCCGTGAGGTAGGCCAGCAGGTCGAACTCACGCCGGCTCAGGTCCAGCGCGCGCCCGTCCAGCCGGGCCTCGCGGCGGCGCGGGTCGACCTCCAGGCCGCCGACCCGCAGCGGCGCGGGCGCCTGTCCGGAGCCGGTGCGCCGCAGCAGGGC